>JAZKDS010000400.1:0-3771 GCA_040387455.1 Bacteroidota bacterium | reverse complement strand
AGCGGGCTCACCGACATCTCCAACGATATCGTGGGCGGCAAGCTCAGGGGTCTGGCAGCGGGTAAAAAAGTCGTACTTATCGCGCAGTGCCCTGAATTCTGGTAAATAGCGGCCTGCCTGGCGCATCATCCAAACGGGTGGGCGCTCTACCGGCTCATTACGTAATGCTTTTAAAAAAAGGTCGTTTTTAATGCTCATGGGTTTTGTTTTCCTAACCTGCAAGGTTTTTGAAACATTGTAGGTTTTATATTTATATTTTACTTTTTTAGCTGTAGCTTTTTACGTTCATTTTTACACCTACAAGGTTTTTAAAACCTTGTAGGTGGCCACGATTGCTGCTAATTACTCTTATTATAATAACTCCTTACCTGTACAATAACATTTTCTACACTTGGCTTGTTGGCCAGTACTACTTTATCAGTAATGCCGTTAAGCGCAGCAGCAGTGGTGTTGCCTATGCAAAAACAGGCTTCATTAGTAATCTTGTTTTCTTTTAAATAACTCATTACGCCAGATGGGCTAAAAAATAGCAGGCCATCGGGTTTAGATGTTATCTTATGCGGAGTGAGGGCGGTTTCATATACCTCAATCTCATTAAAATCTATATTAGCATTGGTTAAAGCCAAAGGCAAATCATTGCGCCTTATGTTGCCGCTAAAAAACGTAAAGCTTTCGTGCGGGTGGTTTTTAATAATGGTTTCGGCCAGGGTTTGTGCGTCATCGGTACAGGCCACTACGTTAAAGCCCTTGCTGTCTATAAAGTTGCGGGTATTGCTGCCCACACAGTATACATTGCTGCCGTTGTATATTACGCTGCGCTTATTGGCTAAAAATGCGTTAAACCCATTACGGCTGGTAAAAATAAGGTTGGAATTAATGGAATTTATGTTAAACGGCATGTAGGTAATACCTATAAAATCGGCCTCCAGCACGCTTAGCCCGGCATTAAGCAGGAAGTGGCGCTGGTTAGGCAGCAGTTTTTTTGTAGATACTACACGGTATGCCATTATTTACCCAGTTGGTTTTTAATTTGCGCCATCAGTTCTGTGCCGCCGTTTTGTAATATTTCATCGGCACACTGGTTGCCCAGGTGCTCATAATCTGCATCGGCAGAAATTACTTTTTCTATATGCAGTTTTTCTTTGCCGTCTATGCTGAGTAAACAGCCTTCAAACCTGATATCGTTACCAATAGAACTTACCAGTGCGCCTATAGGGGCCGTACAGCCGCCTTCCAGCCTTTTTAAAAACTGGCGTTCTATATGGGTGGCTACCTCGGTAGGTTTGTGGTTAAGCTGTGCCAGGGCCTCACGGCAAAAAGCGTCGGCTTCCATAGCTACAACCACCATAGCGCCCTGTGCGGGTGCGGGTATCATCCAGTCGAGTACTATATGTTCTTTTGGTAATAAGTTGATGCGTTCCAGGCCGGCTTTGGCAAACACGGCACCGTTCCACTCATTTTCTTCCAGTTTGCGCAGGCGGGTGTTAACGTTGCCCCTTAGGTCAGTAACATTGTGGTGCGGGTAGCGGTTAAGCCACTGCGCCTGGCGGCGTAAAGAGCCTGTGGCAATGGTTGCGGCATCGGTATAAAAATCCTGGCTGCCCTTGTAAACCAATATATCATCTACATTGGCGCGCTCTAAAACGGCGGCCTGCACTATGCCTTTAGGCAGTGCGGTAGGTACGTCTTTCATAGAATGCACAGCAATATCTACCTCGCCTTTTATCATGGCTACATCAAGCGTTTTTGTAAAAATACCGGTAATGCCCAGTTCGTATAACGGAACGTCCAGTATCAGGTCGCCGGTAGATTTTACGGCTACAATTTCGGTAGTATAGCCCAATGCGTTAAGTTGGCGCTCCACAGTGTGTGCCTGCCAAAGGGCCAGCTCACTATCGCGGGTGCCTATTCGGATAATCTTTTGTTCCAAGTGTAAGGTTTAAAGTTTAAGGTTAGACCTGCTCTTTATTTTCAATCCTAAAGACTTTTTCTATCCACTCAATGCTTTCATCAACCACGGTATCGCGGTCTTTAAGGTGATTTGCAAAATGGGTGGTAATTTTGTGTATCAGGCGCTGGCTGATAATTTCGGCCTGGGCTTCATCAAAATTACTGATTTTTTTTCGCTGAAAGTCCAGCTCACCGTCTTTTATCGAGTTCAGTTTTTCTTTAAGTGCGTTTATGGTAGGTGCAAACTTTCGGGCGTTTGTCCACTCATTAAATTCCTCTACTATTTCGGCAATAATGGCCTCAGCTGCAGGCACGTATTTTTTGCGGTTCTCCAGCGTGGTATCGGTAATTTTACTCAGGTCGTCCAGGTGTACTACGGTAACGTTTGGCAAGTCCCTCACGTTGTCGTGCACGTTTTTAGGCACCGACAAATCCAATATCAACAGGGGCTTGTTAAGCACCGGTAGCTACTACAAGCACATCGGCTTTGGGCACTTCCAGCGGAAGGAGGTCGTAGTCTTTAACCAGCAGGTTAAATTTTCCGGCTATTTTCTCGGCCTTTTCTTTTGTACGGTTTATCAGTACTATATGTTCGTTTTTGGTGTGCTTAACTAAATTCTCGCAGGTGTTGCGGCCTATTTTCCCGGTACCGAACAAAAGGATGTTTTTGTTTTGCACATCGGCCACATTGTTTAAAATGTATTGTACCGATGCAAACGATACCGATGTGGCACCGCTGCTCAGTTCGGTTTCATTTTTAATGCGTTTGCTGGCCTGGATTACGCTGTTTACAAGGCGCTCTAAAAAAGAGTTGGTAAGGCCGTGGTTTTTGCTTTCGTTAAAACCCAGTTTTATCTGGCTTATAATTTCAAAATCGCCCAGTATCTGGCTGTCAAGGCCGGTGCCTACACGAAACATGTGGTCTATGGCCTCATTATTTTTATATACAAAGGCAGCACGCTGAAACTCCTCTACGGTGCCGCGGCTGTTATCTGTTATTAATTTTATAAGCTGAAAGGGATGCTGTGCAAAACCGTAAATTTCGGTCCTGTTACAGGTGCTTACTACTACCAGGCTGCCTACACCTTCCTGCTGTGCCTGTTGCAGCACACGGGTGCGTGCATCGGCGTCAAGGCTAAACTTGCCCCTTGTTTCGGCATCGGCTTTCCTGTAGCTTAATCCAACTGCGTAAAAATATTGATGCCTCGAAACGTTATTATGATCCATATACACTTTTCCTAAAAGTTTCACAAAATTAGGATAACTGTATTTTAAAAAGTAACGCTGTAAGTCCTTTTTATGTCGCTGTGGGATATTTTGCCCCTCCAGCGTTGTTTTTTAGCCAAATATGCTAACTTTGCCCTGAAATCAATGCCTTACGAAAGCTTAGTTTAGAATAATTCTAAATAAAAATAACGTTTGTGCTGAAATTTCCATCTAAAAAATATCGCTATGGGTACCCATGAGGAGATAATGATAGAAGATGGTTTTTATGTGCTGAAGTTTGAGAACAATAGCGACGAAACCGCCCATTTTGAAAGGGATGTAGACGCCGGGCTGATACAATTTCACTTTGGAATCAAGGGCCGCGGCAAGTTTATTTTTAACCAGGGCCGCTATGCGCTTGACCTGCGGGAAGAGGTATCGCTATTTTTGTACAACCCTCAAATTGCGCTGCCCCTGCACCTGGAAATTGCCCCGCACAGCTGGGCAGTATCGGTACTGATATCGATAAAAAAATTTCATGGGTTTTTCTCAGAACAGGCCGACCACATTCCGTTTTTGAGTGCAGACAATATAGACCGCAAGTATTATAAAGAT
>JAZKDS010000399.1:12297-12617 GCA_040387455.1 Bacteroidota bacterium | reverse complement strand
TTCGTTTTCTCCTAAAAATTCACCTTATCTTGCACCGGCTTATGCTTTGTTTGAAGGTGTTTTTGTGGGTGCCATATCGCTTATATTTGAAGTGTATGTAATGCCGGGCATTGTACTGCAAGGTGTTGCCGGTACGCTGATAACCTTTGGTGTATGCCTTGCCTTATACAGGTTTGGCGTAGTAAAGGTAACAGAGCAGTTTAAAAGTATTGTAATAGCATCTACGCTTGCCATAGGTACATTTTACCTTATATCATGGATACTTACCATGTTTGGAGTAACCATGTTTCACCACGGCAACTCGCTAATGAGCATTGGCT
>JAZKDS010000399.1:9192-12287 GCA_040387455.1 Bacteroidota bacterium | reverse complement strand
CGGCCCTTAACCTTTTTCTTGATTTTGATATGATAGAGCAGGGTGCAGCACGCAGGCAGCCTAAATATATGGAGTGGTTTGGCGCCATGGGCCTTATGGTAACCCTTGTATGGCTGTATATGGAAATACTAAGGCTACTTGCCAAGCTTAAAGACTAAGATTATATAATATAAAACACAAAACCCCGCATTTGCGGGGTTTTGTGTTTTATAAGCCTTTGTGATTTATACCGTTTGGCCGGTGCCGAATACCTGCAGCACTTCATCAAGCACGGCATATACATCTACAGCGGCATCTTGGGTTACCATTCTTTGGCGGTATTCTTTAAAATTAGGTATCCCTTTAAAGTAGTTTGTGTAGTGGCGGCGGGTTTCAAAAACGCCCACGCGCTCACCTTTCCACTCAATAGCCCATTGCAGGTGGTTGCGGGCGGCTTCTACACGATTTTCAAGGGTAGGGGCGGGCAGGTGCTCACCAGTATTAAAAAAGTGCTTAATCTCATTAAAAATCCACGGATAACCTATGGCGGCACGGCCTATCATAAGGCCATCAATACCATACCTGTTTTTATATTCCAACGCTTTTTCGGGGCTGTCTATATCGCCATTGCCAAAAATAGGCATGGTAATGCGCGGGTTGTTTTTAACACGGGCAATATGGCTCCAGTCGGCCTCACCCTTATACATCTGTGCGCGGGTACGGCCATGAATTGTTAATGCTTTTATACCTACATCCTGCAGGCGTTCGGCCACTTCATCAATGTTAATAGAGTCGTCATCCCAGCCCAGGCGGGTTTTAACGGTAACGGGCAGGTGGGTGCTGTTAACCACGGCACGCGTTAGGCGTACCATAAGGTCTATATCTTTAAGTACACCGGCGCCGGCGCCCTTGCATACCACTTTTTTAACAGGGCAGCCAAAGTTAATATCAACCAGGTCAGGGTTAACGGCCTCAACAATTTTTGCCGAAAGCGCCATAGCCTCTTCATCTCCGCCAAATATCTGTATGCCCACAGGGCGCTCATAATCAAATATATCAAGCTTCTGGCGACTTTTCATAGCATCGCGAATAAGGCCTTCGCTGCTTATAAACTCACTATACATAAGGTCGGCGCCATGCGTTTTGCACAAACGGCGAAACGGCGGGTCGCTTACATCTTCCATAGGCGCCAGCAATAGCGGAAATTCCGGCAGTTCAATGTTTCCTATCTTAACCATCTTCTTCATTTTGTGCAAAAATACAATTTTTTACAATTGGCTTTTAAATCATTACACATGGGTTTACATCTTTCATAAATAAAATAGATTGTGGTATAGGCTTAAAGTATGATTGTTAAATAATTGTTAATAAAAACAGCCTTATGTTTGTAGTGTAAAAATAAAAATTGGTTTAACCCCCCACAATACCAAGATAAGAATATACCGTCCCCCGGATGTATTTTAAGATTTTTCCTTAAGACCCCCACTTTACCGTTGGTGCCTTGCAATCCCCTAATGCAGGCACCAATTTTTTTTCGAAAATAAAACTAATAGTGAGAATTTTAGCCTTAACAGAAAAAAATCGTTATGTTAATATTATGTTAAATAAATTTAACTACATTTGCAGTGTAGGAATGAACAATTAATGGTTTTGGCCCCCCAATATACCACCTATAGATAGCCTGCCCCCGGTTATCACGACTCGATTTTTTACCCCAATGCCCCATTTTACTGATGGCGTCCCGCATTCCACAATAGCAGACGCCTTTTTTTATGCCTAATAAAACCGTACTACTATAAATAACGTATATGGCACTATAAGTTTAAAATATAAACGTTAAAAACCTGTTAAAAAATTAGCGCTATGTTTGCAGTGTTAAAATAAGCAATTGGTTTTTGTCCCCAAGCAATACTAATATATGGTTTAGCCCCGCCCCCGGCAAAACAATCGGAAAGCATGCCCCCTGCTGCCCGCATAGTAATCCCCCAAATACCTTCAAAGTATAAAAAGCGCATGTAAGCCCCCAGGCATGTGCTTTCTTTTTTTGTTAATAAAATATCTTTAATTAAAGATAAATACTATTTTAAATCGTTTGAGATTATTGATTTATATAGGTATGGAGTTCAATATTTAGCTCAAATTTTTTTAGCATTCAAGGAGTATAGCCACTTAAAACACTTGTTCAAAATTTAATTTGCTGTTAAAAAGGCGTTTTTATATAAAAAGACAACCTTACGTCGGTTTTTTTTGCATTTTAACAATTATAAATGCTGCAATTATGCTTAATAATTGGTGGTGAAATAGCATTATAAATACCAATAATTAAATATTACATATAAAATTATGTACTTCTGCTAAAAACGCTATGTACCCCCTTTTTTTTAAACCATCTGTAATATTTTTACGTAAATTTTTTAAGATTTATTTAACATTTATAGGTAATGCCTATAGTGCTATAAAAAAACAATATAGGCGTTTGTTTTGCAGTGTATTACATCGATTAAATTTGCATTCGTTAAGTGTTAAGGAAATCTTAAAATACAACGTTATATATTAAATTAATATGTTTTTTAGATTTTAACTGTTGTTTGAGCAGGTGCTAAATGTACACTGCGTTTTTTTGTAAACTATTTTTAATAATAAATATGAGGGTTCGAAAAACTACTTTATTTAAGCAACAGCTATTGCTTTTGCTGCTCCTTTTTACAGCTACGGGCTTTGCCCAGACTGTACCCGCGGCACCAGCCGGTATTCACCCCACGCCGTGGGTGGTTACACAAAGGTCAAGCATTACCATTATTGGTACGGGCTTTACTACAGGCTCTACTGTCAGGTTTTATACCTCGGCAGCTAACACTACAGCCAGTACTGCTTATGTACTTGCTACAGGCGTAACCTATGTTTCTGCTACAGAAATCAGGGCTATTGTACCTACAGTGCTTACTGCAGGAACAGCCAGCACACAACTTACCTTTAGGGTGGTTACAGGTACTACGCCTGTGTATACCGCGCCTTACAACTATTATTATGTAGCTCCGGTTAACTATGCCGCTACATCGGGTATTACAGAGGTTGTTACCAACTGGAACAACGGTACCCAGGCGTTCTGGAAGTCT
>JAZKDS010000399.1:7746-9182 GCA_040387455.1 Bacteroidota bacterium | reverse complement strand
CTACTTCTGCCAGCGGCGTAGCTGCACAGCAGCCAGATGGTTCACACAGCGTTATGGGCTTTAGGTATGGTGGCAAACTATACAGTACCGGTAGCGAGAGCACCATTACAAGTGTGCTTACTGCCGCAGGTTATACAACGGCAGGTACTACAGGTACAGGTACAGGTTATGTAGCCGGTAACTTTAGGGCTTTACCTATAAAAGACATTTTAGGTACAGTGCCAAACAGTGGGCCAAACCTAATTGTTTTAGGCAGCAAGATAGATGGTAGTGCTACCACACAGATAGCTACAGCCCCTAACGTAACTGGCCTTTCAGTGCGCGATGTGCTTATTGATGGTACACGTGGCCTTAACCTGGGCACAGGTGTTACTAACCTTCCTTCCACATCTGTACTTACATTTGAAGCTACAAACATTGTGGCTAATGGTGTTGCCGATGGTGTGCCGGATATCGTGGTTTCGCAAATTGCAGAGCCTACAGATGGTTCTGCTTCTGTATATTCATTTACAGATGCAAACGGAAACATTGTGGGTTACCCGGTTCAGGTTGTATTTAGCTCAACCAGCATACCGGTTATCGGCCGTTACAAAAGCGACTTCTTTACATTGCCTGTAGGCCAGCCTATAAGCACTGCACAAATAAACGGTTCACTTCTTATCGGTGCAAATACACGCGATATCAGGATGGTGGCTTACAAAATTGGCGACTTTGGTGTAAATACAACTAATGCTATCGAGGCCAAACACTTTAAAGTGATGCCAAGCGGTACCAGCGACCCGGCCTTTATGGCTTATAACAGGAACCGTTTCCTGATACCAGCTCCGGAAATTACAGGTCAGCCAAACAGCCAGGCAATATGCCCGGGCGGTACAGCTACCTTTACCGTTACTGCGGCTGCAACATCTACTGGTACAGAGGCTATAGAATATCAGTGGCTTAAAAATGGTGAACCTGTAGAAAACGGTAATGGTATTACTGGTGCTAACGCAGCTACGCTCAGCATTAACCCTATTACTGCTGCTCATGCAGGTGCTTACAGGTGCCTTGTAACAAATGCATCGGGTGCTGCGCTATCTAACACAGCCTATCTTAACACTATTATTACTGCGGGTCCGGATGTTTCTACATGTATAAACGCAGCGGCTTCTATAGATGTAAGTGCCCTTGGCAACACACCTACTTACAAATGGTACAGCAACACTACAAACAGTAATATAGGTGGTACACTTATACCTTCTGCTACAGCTGCAACATACAGCCCACCTGTAACTACAGCCGGTACTTATTACTACTATGCAGTTTCAAGGCCTGCTAACCTTGCATGTACCGAGGCAGATGTAAAATCTGACCCTATTAAATTTACAGTAGTAAGCGGTGCACAACCGGGTGTAATAACAGAAGATCAGTCTGTTTGTCCTGGTGGATATGCTGCA
>JAZKDS010000399.1:5102-7736 GCA_040387455.1 Bacteroidota bacterium | reverse complement strand
TCAGAATATTCTGGTACATCAATCCAGTGGCAATCATCTACCACTAACAGTGGCGAAGCAAGTTGGAGCGATATAACTGCTGCAACTACTACAACATATAACACACCTACATTATATGCTGGTAACATTACTGTTACTACATATTACAGGGCTAAAATAAACAGTACTTGTGGTAACGTAATATCTGGCGTTTCTAAAATAAGCGTTAACGATACGTATACATGGACCGGTAACGTAAATACCGACTGGAGCAATCCGGGTAACTGGACATGTAACACAGTGCCTACGCTAACCACAACCGTAATTATACCATCGGCTCCGGTAAACCAGCCGCATGTATTGCCTAACACAAATATAGCCCGTGCTAAAACCATAACGGTTGAAGATGGTGCCAGCGTAACAGTAAACACTGCAGGCAGGCTTCGCGTTGCCGACAACATAGATGTTGCAACTTCGGCTACATTCCTTGTAGAAAACAATGCATCGCTTGTGCAAATTAATAATGTTATTGCCAATACCGGTATTATAACCGTTAAGCGTAACAGCAACGCTCTTTTCAAGCTTGATTACACACTATGGTCATCTCCGGTAGCAAGCCAAAACTTTGGTACGTTTTCTTCGGCTACTTTAACCAACCGTTTCTATGAGTACCGTTATGGTTTTGATGCTGTAAATGGTAATACCTATAGAGAGCAATACTGGACAGTGCCATCAACAGGCAGCTTTGTTGCAGGCCGTGGTTTCCTTATCCGTATGCCGGATGTTGTTCCGGGTCTTACAGGTTATGCTGAAATTACAGCTACACATACTTTTGAAGGTAACTTTACAGGTGCGCCTAACAATGGTAACGTTCAGCCGTCATTAACACTTGGTGCAGCTAACGATAACCAGGCAGGTCGTTTTTATGCCGTGGGTAACCCTTACCCATCGCCAATAAGCGTAGTTGATTTTTATACGGATACAGATAATGCAGCCAGGATAAAATCAGGTTCAGCACTATATTTCTGGAGAAAGAAAAACAACAATCCTGTAAGCAGCTATGCTACATTAACCCTTTCTGGTCTTGTGTCAAATAATGGTACACCGGGCTTTGGTGGTGAGACAAATGCAGATTTTTACCCTACTAATACAGAGGCCAACCCTAACAATGTTGCCGGCTGGATTATCTCTCCGGGCCAGGGCTTCCTTGTAAGGCTTGCGGCAGGTGTAACACAAAACGTAGTGTTTAAAAACAGCATGCGTCGTAATGCTACAGCAGCAACAGCAACACCAGCGGGCCAGCCGTTCTTTAAAACAACACAAAGCAGTGCTCCGTCACGCTACTGGTTAAACCTTACCGATGCTACGGGTATATACAGCCAGGCGCTTGTGGCTTACAGCCAGGAAGGTACGCTTGATGTAGATTATGGTTATGATGGTTTTGAACTTGCACAAGGTAGCGTAAGGCTTTATTCAAAACAGGGTGAAGATAACTTTACCATCCAGGCAAGGCCAGACTTTACAGCAGCAGACGTTGTAAAAGTGGGGTATGCCATTACTACAGCAGGCCAGTATACTCTTAAGTTAGACCAACTTGACGGTGTGTTTGAAGGCAGCCAGGATATTTACCTTAAAGACAACCAGCTGGGTACAACCTACGACCTTAAAGGTGGCGACTATGTGTTTACAACAGATGCAGGTACCTTTGGCGACAGGTTTGAGGTAGTGTATGTAAACAATACACTTGATGTAACCAGTCCTGAGTATGCCCTTAACAATGTACTGGTGTACAAAGCTAATGGCAGCAGCACGATAAACGTAACCAGTGGTAGTTTAGAAATGAGCAACGTAACGGTGTATGACATTCGCGGCAGGCAGATATATAACAAAGCAGTAAGCGGAACTCAGGCTTCTATAGCCGACTTAAACATTGCGCAGCAGGTTATCATTGTTGAGGTAACTACTACAGCAGGCAAAGTGAGTAAAAAAGTTATATTTTAAATAAGACGATATCGTCCGTATGGCAGCAGTGCCGGCGGATTTGAGGATAGGAACTGATTTACCCCCACAATTATTACAGCGCGTGCCCCTACAAGGGCACGCGTTTTTTTTTGTAAAAATTTAATAAAAACCTGTAATAAAAACGATTTATTGTTAATTTATCAAAATATTGTAGTATTTAAAGTATAATTAACTAAATGCGGTTTCTCTTTAACCTTTAGGAGGGAAAATCGTGCAGGCATTATTAGGTCATTTGTATCATTAAAAATAACCCCTAAAAGTTTTTTATTTATGCAAATTAGTACTAAACCAAAAAGCCTTGCAATACTTGCTTTTTTTATCAGCTTTTTAAGCTTTGCACAAACCAATGTATGGACAGGCGCTCAAAGCACATCATGGAACAATGCGGCAAACTGGTCGTTAAATACATTGCCTTTACTGGCTACTAATGTAGAAGTGCCGGTGGTAACCTCAGGCAACTATCCGCTTATAAACGGCGAGAGTGGCCTGGCAGACTGTAACAACCTAACCATTGCAGATGGTGTTACCTTAAACGTAACAGGCTACGGCAGCGTGCGCATATCAGGAGTTATTTCCGGCAACGGAAAAATAAACGCAGCAAATGGCGGCACAGTGGTAATGATAGGTGCAGCA
>JAZKDS010000399.1:1939-5092 GCA_040387455.1 Bacteroidota bacterium | reverse complement strand
GCAGCACCACAAATTTTAAATGCAGCTGCATTTACTAATAATACAATAAGCAGCTTAACAACATATAACGCACTGGGCGTAACTTTAGTGGGCAATCTTGATCTTACCGGTGTATTAACGCTGCAAAGTGGCGTTTTTAATACCGGTGGTGGCCTTACCCTAAAAAGTAATGCAGCAACTACGGCACAGGTAGCAGAATCTATGGGTGGTATTACCGGCAATGTAACGGTAGAGCGTTACATACCTGCACGCAGGGCGTTCAGGCTAATAAGCCCGTCTACTACAGGTGGCACAATAAGCAGCAACTGGCAGGAAGGCGCCCCGGCTACAAATCCTGTTGGCTTTGGTACAGATATTACCGGTGCAGGCGGTGCCGCAAACGGCTTCGATGTATCGGGTTCAAACAATCCATCATTATTTACACACAACAACCTTACTGCAACATGGGAGGCCGTAACATCTACCGCTGGTTCATTATCGGCAGGTGCGCCATACAGGCTTTTAGTACGCGGCGACAGGACGGTAGATCAGTCATCAAATTCGGCAGTACCTACGGCTACCACACTACGCACAACGGGTGCTTTAACCACCGGTACAGTATGGGCCACTAATCTTAGTCCGGTAGCGGGTGGGTTCAGCCTTGTGGGCAACCCGTACCAGTCGGTTGTAGATATGGAGCAGGTACTTAACGATTCTGGAGCTTTAAACATCAACAACAACTTTTATTACGTGTGGGATCCTACCTTAAACACAAGGGGCGCTTATGTAACCGTAATTGTAGATTCTAATACTAACACAAATCCAACTTCAGCGGCTAACAACTACCTGCAGCCTAATCAGGCATTTTTTGTACAAACACAGGCAGCCGGTGCAACGGGTTTAACGTTTAAAGAAGCACATAAATATATGGGCAGCACTGCAACGCCTAACCTGTACAGAACAAACAGTAACAACCAGGTTGCAGCTATAGCAGTAGGAATGTATACAGATGAGAGCCTTGCGGCAAACGGCCCTGCGGCAGATGGTTTTATGGTGCGCTTTAGCGATGCCTATACGAATGATGTAGATGCATTTGATGCTGTAAAGCCTGTTAACCAGGATGAAAATGTAGGCCTTGTTAATAACGGAAGTTCATTAAGCTTAGAGAGCCGTGCCCTGCCACAGGCAGGAGAGGTACTTGCCCTAAGCAATACAACATATCACGCTACAGCGTATACGTATAAAGTAAATGTAAGCAACCTTGAAGGCGTAACGGCTTACCTGCACGACACGTTTTTAGACACAAACACGCAGCTTCAAAACAATGCCGAAAGCCTGTACAGCTTTACTGTTATTGCAACAGACCCGGCAAGCAGCGCCCAGGACCGTTTTAAAATTGTATTTGAAACCGAAACATTATCTATAGGTACGCCATCTGCGCAGGTGGTAGGGCTTTATCCTAACCCATCTAACGGGGCATCATTTAATGTACTTATGCCGGCTACAGAAAACGTAACGGTAAACATATACAACCAGCTTGGCCAAAAAATAGCTTCCACTGCTACCGCGCAGGATGCTGGCTTTGCCGTACAACCCCAAACACCCCTTGCCGCCGGTATATACATGGTAGAAATAAACGACGGACAAAAAGCCTATACCCAAAAATTAATTGTAAAAAACTAAGTTATGAAAATTACCCAATCTTATTTTGCAAAAGCTGTAGCATGTATGGCTTTACTATTTGTACTGTTTACCCCTAACGTCTCTGTTGCTCAAACAGCTTTTGAAGAAGATGTGTATGATGAAGGAGAACCCGTTGAAGCACCAATTAATAATTATGTTGTAGCAGGCGTTGTGGCAGCGATTGCTATGGGTTATGTAGTGCTTTCTAAAAAAAGGCATACGGCCTAAATATATATACAAAGTACAGCACAACGGCTGTATTTTTAAACAGGGCATGTGCAGCAGTACATGCCCTGTTTTTATTTGGGGCACCGCCTTTGCAACTCGCTAACTTTAACTATATTTGCCGATTAATTCGCGTACCTTTACGGGTAGACTGCGCCCAATATAAAGACTGATAACAGACGAAGATGAAGCATATTAGGAATTTTTGCATTATTGCGCATATTGACCACGGTAAAAGTACCCTGGCAGACCGCCTGCTGGATGCTACCCAAACCGTAACAAAACGCGAAAGCCAGGCACAGCTGCTTGATAATATGGACCTGGAGCGTGAGCGCGGCATTACCATTAAGAGCCATGCCATACAAATGGAATATACTTATAAGGGAGAGCAATATATACTTAACCTTATTGATACCCCGGGGCACGTAGACTTTAGTTATGAAGTATCGCGCTCTATTGCGGCCTGCGAAGGCGCCCTGCTTATTGTAGATGCCGCCCAGAGCATACAGGCGCAAACCATTAGCAACCTGTACCTTGCATTAGAAAACGACCTGGAAATTATTCCGGTACTTAATAAAATAGACTTACCAAGCGCTAACCCAGAGGAGGTAAGCGATGATATTGTAGACCTTTTGGGCTGCAAGCTTGAGGATATTATTCCTGCTTCTGGAAAAACAGGCCTTGGTGTAGAAGAAATTCTTGCTGCCATTATAGAGCGTATTCCTGCGCCTAAAGGCGACCCGGATGAGCCGCTTCAGGCACTTATTTTTGACTCGGTATACAACCCGTTCCGCGGTATTGAGGTTATCTTCCGCGTTAAGAACGGTTCGATCAAAAAAGGCCAGAAAATTAAATTTATGGCTACCGGCAACGAGTATTTTGCCGATGAAATTGGTACGCTAAAGCTGAACCAGGTACCCAAGCAGGAAGTAAGCGCAGGCGATGTGGGCTACCTTATTAGCGGTATTAAAGAAGCCAAAGAGGTTAAGGTGGGCGATACGCTTACCGATGCCAAAAACCCTACCCAAAATATGGTGAGCGGTTTTGAAGATGTAAAACCAATGGTATTTGCCGGTATTTATCCGGTAGATACAGAGGATTATGAAGAGCTGCGTAACTCTATGGAGAAGCTTCAGCTTAACGATGCCTCGTTAGTGTTTGCACCGGAGAGCAGTGCGGCACTGGGCTTTGGCTTCCGTTGTGGTTTCTTAGGAATGCTGCACATGGAAATTATCCAGGAACGCCTGGAGCGCGAGTTTGACATGA
>JAZKDS010000399.1:0-1929 GCA_040387455.1 Bacteroidota bacterium | reverse complement strand
TATTACTACCGTGCCCAACGTGTCTTATCTTGCTTACACTAAAAAAGAACCTGAAAAGCCACTTATTGTAAACAACCCGAGCGACCTTCCTGAGCCTTCTAAGTTAAGCCATGTAGAGGAGCCGTATATTAAAGCAACCATCATTACTAAAGCCGACTTTGTGGGTAACGTAATGGGCCTTTGTATAGAAAAGCGCGGTATTATTACCAACCAGACCTATCTTACTACAGAGCGTGTAGAGCTTAACTTTGACATGCCGCTTGCCGAGATAGTATTCGACTTTTACGACCGCCTTAAAACGGTGTCTAAAGGCTATGCCTCGTTTGACTACTCGCCTATAGGCATGCGCACCTCAAAACTGGTACGCCTTGACGTGCTCCTAAACGCACAGCCGGTAGACGCGCTTAGTGCCCTGATTCACGAAGACAACGCTTACAACATAGGTAAAAAAATGTGCGAAAAGCTTAAGGAGCTTATTCCGCGCCAGCAGTTTGATATTCCTATCCAGGCGGCTATTGGCGTTAAGGTTATCAGCCGCGAAACGGTTAAGGCACTCCGCAAAGACGTTACCGCCAAGTGTTATGGTGGTGATATTTCGCGTAAACGTAAGCTTCTTGAAAAACAGAAAAAGGGTAAGAAACGTATGCGCCAGGTGGGCAACGTTGAGATTCCGCAGGAAGCGTTTATGGCGGTGTTGAAGCTGAACGATTAAGTTAGTATTAAGTATTGAGTACAAAGTATTAAGACTTTGAAGACATAAGATGATAGATAATAGACCCGGTGCTGATGTGCCGGGTTTTTTTGTAGATTTATTGAAAATTTTATATGATTTCTAATCTTGAAGAATTACAACGATTATCGAATGTTTTAGGACTTATTCAAAATGAGACGATTGATTTCTCAAGTGAAGAAATAATTTTTTCAGATTTTAAAAAATCTAGTTTAGAGTTTCATCAGTGTTACATAATCGCCAATAAAATTTGTTTTGAAAACATAAATAATCCACAATTAAGTATCAGATTTAGCGAATGTAGTATCGTTGCTGATATTGAATTCACGAATTGTGAATTTCAAAATTTAGAATTTTATGAAGTTGAGAATTTGAAATCTTTGAAAGTTTCAAAAGGATATGAGGACAGTAGTAAACTTATATTAGACAGATTTTACTTCTATTATAATGAAAATACAGATATTAATACTGATTGTAATTTTAGTTTCTCTGGATGCATATTTAAAAATGAATTTTTAATTGACAATCTTAATCAAACTTCGGGTCATTTTATAATTGAAAAATCTAAATTCGGAATAGACCCGACGGATAAAAACTATTCCAATTTTTACTTTGGGGCTTCCAACTATAACAATGCTTGTATTATTGATAATGTTTTTAATAAACGCGCCTCTTTTGTAAAATCAACTTTTGACTATAAGATTGAAGATCTTACACATAAGAAATATAAAAATACTATGTTCTCTCGAAATGTTTTTCACGATATTGGATTCGTTGAATGTGATTTTAGATTAAAGTGCTCTTTTTATAATTGCGATTTTGAGGGTATAGCTTATTTCGAAAGAATTTTGAATAATCGAAATTCTGATTTGACATTTATTGAATGTCAATTTCAAAAATATACAACTTTTATAGGGGCGCAGATTACGACTTTTCTACTTGAGAGAAGTAGTTTTCAAGGTATAGTTTCTTTTCAAGACACAATATTTAAAGTACTTAAGATAGATAAGCCTCATTTTGATAAAATTGCATATTTTGATGGTATACAGATTACTGAGATCAATAACTGCGATATAAGAACCATTCGTACCATAAAGCAACAACTTCAAAAAGCAGAAAACCGCATAGATTACAATCGCTTTCGGGCTTATGAACTATCAGCCTATTACAAAGAGTTAAAATGGAATGAAAATTTTAAA
>JAZKDS010000398.1:977-5411 GCA_040387455.1 Bacteroidota bacterium | reverse complement strand
ACAATGATCCATTTCTTCGGAAACCAGACCACTACGGTTTTTGCGGTACAATCGCAAAACGAACTTTCGGCAGAGGATATTTCAAAACTGAACTGGCTTTTTGGCAACGCACATAAAATAGAAAAATCCGCCCTGACGGATTTTTTTGTTGGCCCACGCGCCACCATGATTACCCCATGGAGCACCAATGCCGTTGAAATTACCCAGAACATGGGCATTGAAGGCATTTTGCGCATTGAGGAGTTCTTTAAAGTAGAAGAAGCCGATACCAAATTTGACCCGATGCTTTCGCAAAAATATGATGGCCTGGGTCAGGATATTTACACCATAAACATACAGCCGGAACCTATCCTTGAGATAGATGATATTGCGGCTTATAATAAAAACGAAGGCCTTTCGCTTAGCGATGACGAGGTAGAATACCTTAACAACCTTGCTACTAAATTAGGCAGAAAACTAACCGACAGCGAAGTTTTTGGCTTTAGCCAGGTAAACTCAGAACACTGCCGCCACAAGATTTTCAACGGTACGTTTGTAATAGACGGCGAAGAGAAACCATCATCGTTATTTAAGCTTATCAAAAAAACAGCGGCCGAAAATCCCGGCGATATCGTATCTGCTTATAAAGACAACGTGGCGTTTATTAAAGGCCCGCGTGTGGAGCAGTTTGCACCTAAAAGTGCCGATAAGCCTGATTTTTATGAGATAAAAGAATTTGATTCGGTTATCTCTGTAAAGGCAGAAACACACAACTTCCCCACTACCGTAGAGCCTTTTAACGGTGCTGCAACAGGCGCAGGTGGCGAAATTCGCGACAGGCTTGCAGGTGGACAAGGTTCGCTTCCGCTTGCGGGTACGGCGGTATACATGACGGCTTATTCAAGATTAGAAGAAAACAGGCCGTGGGAAAACGGTATGGACGAGCGCAAATGGCTGTACCAGACCCCTATGGACATTTTGATAAAAGCCTCAAACGGCGCGAGTGACTTTGGTAACAAATTCGGCCAGCCGCTTATTACAGGTTCGGTTTTGACTTTTGAACATGAGGAAGATGCTCGTAAGTTAGGTTTCGACAAAGTAATCATGCTTGCCGGTGGTATAGGCTATGGTAAAGAAAGCCAGAGCAAAAAACAAAAACCACAGGAAGGCGATAAAGTTGTTATACTGGGTGGCGAAAACTACCGTATAGGTATGGGTGGCGCTGCGGTTTCCAGTGCCGATACGGGTGCATTTGCATCGGGTATTGAGCTTAATGCCGTGCAGCGTAGCAACCCTGAAATGCAAAAACGCGCTGCCAATGCCGTTCGTGGTATGGTAGAGAGCGATGACAACCCTATTGTTTCTATTCACGACCACGGTGCAGGCGGCCACTTAAACTGTCTTAGCGAACTTGTAGAGGAAACAGGTGGACTTATTGACCTTGATAAACTTCCGGTAGGCGACCCTACCCTATCTGCTAAAGAAATTATTGGCAACGAAAGCCAGGAGCGTATGGGCTTGGTTATCGGCCAGAAAGATATCGAGACATTGCAACGTATTGCCGACCGTGAGCGCAGCCCTATGTATACTGTGGGCGAGGTTACCGGCAACCACCGCTTTACGTTTGAAAGCGCTACCACAGGTGCCAAGCCTATGGATTTTGCACTGGAAGATATGTTTGGCGCATCGCCAAAAACCATAATGAACGACGTTACCATCGCCGCAAATTATGCCGATGTAACTTATTCGCAAGAAAATATACACAGCTATCTTGACCAGGTGCTGCAACTTGAGGCTGTTGCCTGTAAAGACTGGCTTACTAATAAAGTAGACCGTTGTGTGGGCGGGCGCGTTGCCAAGCAGCAAACGGCAGGGCCTATTCAGCTTCCGTTAAACAACGTAGGCGTTATGGCGCTGGATTTTGCCGGAAAAGAAGGTATTGCCACCACCATAGGCCACTCGCCTGTGGCTGCGCTGGTAGACCCTGCTGCCGGTAGCCGTACTGCCATTGCAGAGTCATTATCTAACCTTGTGTTTGCACCACTTAAAGACGGATTGAAAAGCGTATCGCTTTCGGCCAACTGGATGTGGGCTTGTAAAAACGAGGGCGAAGATGCAAGGCTGTATGAAGCGGTTCAGGCCTGTAGTGATTTCGCTATCGAGCTGGGCATCAACATACCAACGGGTAAAGACTCGCTTAGTATGAAACAAAAATACCCTAATGGCGATGTAATTGCACCGGGAACGGTTATTATATCGGCTGCGGGTAACTGTAATGATATTACTAAAGTGGTTGAGCCTGTGCTGAAGCGCAACGGGGGTAGCATTTACTACATTAACCTGAGCAACGACAGCTTTAAACTGGGCGGATCATCTTTTGCGCAGGTGCTTAACAAAGTAGGTACTCAGGTTCCGGATATTACTGATGGAGCTAACTTTAAAGCTACTTTTAATACCATACAGGATTTAATAAAAGACGGCAAAATTGCTGCCGGACACGATATAGGCAGCGGTGGCCTTATAACTACCCTGCTGGAGATGAGCTTTACCGAGGTTAACCTTGGTGCGGAGTATGACCTTACCAACCTTGATGAGGCCGATACCGTTAAAGCATTATTCTCAGAAAACATCGCTTTAGTTATTCAGGCAGATGCTTCTATAGAGCCACAGCTCGCCGCTAACGGCGTTAACTTTACAAAGATAGGCCAACCTAAAGAAGGTGGCATAGTAACCGTTAAAAACGGTGCTGCTAACCTTACTTTTGATATTGCCCAAACACGCGATACATGGTTTAAAACATCATACCTGCTTGATAAAAAACAAAGCGGTGAACAGAAAGCCAAAGAGCGTTTTGACAACTATAAAAACCAGCCGCTTAAATATAACTTCCCGAGCCAGTTTAATGGTAAGAAAGTGGTTATTGACCCAAGCAAACCAAGGCCAAAGGCTGCTATTATCCGTGAGAAGGGATCTAACTCAGAACGCGAAATGGCAAACGCCATGTACCTTGCCGGTTTTGATGTAAAAGACGTACACATGACCGACCTCATATCAGGCCGCGAAACACTGGAGGACATTCAGTTTATTGGCGCTGTGGGTGGTTTTTCAAACTCAGATGTACTGGGTTCGGCCAAAGGCTGGGCAGGTGCATTTTTGTATAACGAAAAGGCTAAAACCGCGCTGGAGAACTTCTTTAAGCGCGAAGACACCCTATCGGTAGGTATTTGTAACGGCTGCCAGCTGTTTATTGAGCTGGGCCTTATAAACCCCGACCATGAGGTTAAGCCGCGCATGCTGCACAACGACAGTAAAAAGCACGAGAGCGGGTTTACATCGGTTACCGTGCAGGAAAACAACTCGGTAATGCTAAACACGCTTGCCGGCAGCACGCTGGGTGTATGGATAAGCCATGGCGAGGGCAAGTTTGACCTGCCTTATGAAGAGGATAAATACAGCGTTGTGGCTAAGTTTGCCTATAACGGCTACCCGGCTAACCCTAACGGCAGCCACTTTGATATTGCCATGATGGCCAGCGATAACGGCCGCCACCTGGTGATGATGCCGCACATTGAGCGCTCTATGTTCCAGTGGAACTGGGCCTACTACCCGGAAGGCCATACTGACGAGGTTACGCCTTGGCACGAAGCGTTTGTGAATGCGCGTGAGTGGATTGAGCAACGATAATTCGATTTTTGGATCTTTAGATGGTTCGACTTTAAGACATAAGATAATAGATGATAGACGCCTCCAGTAATGGGGGCGTTTTTGTTTTGTTAATATTGAAAGTATTTTCTGCCTTGTTTTGTAATTTTACATTAAAATGATTTGATTATGAAACGAAATGTAACCATATTGCTATTATTGCTTACAGTTGTTTTATCGGCTTGCAGCAGCACAACAACAGTAAGCACCAGAAGAACTGCTAACAGCAGCAAGCCCCTGCCACCCGGACAGGCGAAAAAGGTAAATGGAGACAAAAGCGCAAGGGCTTATGCTCCGGGACAAAATAAAGGTTAGAGTATCAAAAACGCATAGTAAACGCCTCCAGAAATGGGGGCGTTTTTTGTATACTGATTTTTATTACTTTAGCATTACTAACCAATGACTATAAATGAAAGAAGAATTAAAAATTTATCAAACACGTGAAATTTTTACACCTGTTACTCCTGCAATAAACAGTTTTGTAGAAAGAAATATTAAAATCAATAATCATTTAGTTGATGCCCTTCAAACTCCAGGAAAACAAATTGTACTTTATGGTCATTCAGGATGTGGAAAAACAACTCTATTAACTAATAAACTAACTCAAGTTTATGAAAATTCATATACAACTAGGTGTATGAAAGGTATGACTTTCGAAAATATTATACTCGATGGATTTGACCAGTTATCAAAAATATATAACGAAAGTAGTGATACCAAATCGTTCAAAATTTCTCCTGAAATTTCTTTAAG
>JAZKDS010000398.1:0-897 GCA_040387455.1 Bacteroidota bacterium | reverse complement strand
CTTAGAAGATTTTCATAAAATTGGTATTGAGGACAAAATTAAAACTTCTCAGTTAATGAAAGTATTTATGGATATGGCCATTGACTATCCAGATTTAAAAATTGTTGCAATAGGCGCAGTAGGCACTGCACGATCTGTAGTACAATATGATCAAGAGATGAATAACAGAGTTACAGAAATATTTATTCCTTATATGGAATCAAAGGAGATCGAACAAATAGTTAGTACAGGTGAAATTCTATTGAACTTAATCTTTTCTAAAGATGTTAAATCGAAAATAATTAAATATTCTTGTGGCCTACCCTCAATTTGTCATCAACTTTGTCTTAATATTTGTTTCAATAAAAGGATTTTTGAAACTCCTAAAGAGAAAATATCTATAAATGTGGATGATCTAGATGAAGCCATTGAAAAATTCGTCGAAGAAAAGTCCGATTCTTTAAAGGCTGAATATGACCGTGCAGTAAAAGTTGCTAACAATACTAAAGTTAACGTACCAAAAATGATTTTAGAATTGTGTCTTGAGCTAAATAAAGATGAATTATCTCATCCAGAATTATTTTCATTAGCTAAAAAACATTATATAACAGAAAATCATTTTACAAAGTATCTTGCTGAATTGTGCACTCCAGAACGTAGTGAAATTCTTGTATATGATGAGAATTCTAATCTTTATCGTTTTAGTAATTTGTTCTTAAAGGCATACACTGCCCTAAGACTTAAAGAAAATAAGAAAAAATTAGTTTCCGATGAAGACAGCGAAATTCAATCTTTCCGCGAAAAGAAGGTAGTAAATAGACTCTTAGATATAATTGAAAAAGACATTTATCATTTACTAGATGAAGACTATTTATTCGATGATGATATGTAGTTTTAAAAATTTAATAACTTCATCCT
>JAZKDS010000397.1:0-8815 GCA_040387455.1 Bacteroidota bacterium | reverse complement strand
AAACTGGTATACAACCTTGATAACAGCATTGCGGGAAGAAACGACTTTAAAGGGCGTAGTTTTGATGTGCTGGTTAATGATGTTATGTTTAATGAAAACCTGTCTTACGAGAATTACCTGGTGCCCATACAGGCGTATAGCACTAAAACTACTGTTACGGTTAAAGAGGGGCAGGGCATTGCTATAGACTTTAAAGCCCATCAGGGTGAGGCCATACTCAATGGCATACAGATTAAGAAATTGTATTGATTAATTAGCTGGTAATTTATAGATGAACTGCGGAGGGAAACTTTCGCGGTTTTTTTATTCCGATGACAGAAGATACGTGGATTTTATCCAATTAATACCACCACAATTTGCACAGTAAACAGACAAAAAAAATCCCCTCCTGTGCTGAGGAGGGGACTAAGTGTGTATAACACCAAACCAAACTTAAACTTTACTAGTTACTTTTTTCAGCATGTTATCGTGCACGGTTACCCCGTAGTGGCTTTTTTCCTGTCCCAAAACTTCCTGAAAATTTGCTTCTGCTTCAGCATTATTAGCCAGGCCAAAGTAACCCAAGCCCTGCATGTACAGGCAGTGTATGCGGTTACGCCTGTCAAGGTCGTCTTCCCAAATCATAAGGTCGGGTAACGACACGGCAAAATAATCTATGGTAACATGGTCGTTAACGTGCTTTTCGCCATAAGCGGCCAGCTTTTTAAAACGACTGTTGGCCTCGTCAGGGCGGTTAAGCTTAAGCAGCGCCAATCCCTGATAAAAAATCTTATCCGGCTGCTGGTCGTTATAAAATATGGCGGCTGCGGGCTCACTAAGACCTTCGCTGGCTTGTTTCCACCAGTTATTGGCCTCTTCGGTGCTATCTTTTTTGTCATAGGCTACTCCAAGCCAGTAGTGTATGTCGTTTTCCTGAGTGCCGTGCAGCTTGCCTTCACCCAGGTTATCCGGGTATATTTGTGCCTGTTGCAAGTAGGATATAGCAGCATCATATTCGCCGCCGGTTATGGATTCTTTAGCCATTTCGGTAAGTGCCGTAAGGTACTGGCCAGCCACTTTGCCCTCGCCGCCTTCCCACGGATGGAAAATGCGGTTTTGCAGCAGTGTAAGCGCCTTTTGGTGCTTGCCTAACAGGTTGTACAGCGCAATACGCTCTAAGTATACATCATCGCGCTGGATAACCAGTTCAAGATGTTTTTCAAGGAACGCCAGGCGGTACACCAGGTCTTTATTAAGGCGTTTGTACAGCTGGTCAAGCTCCATTAAAATACGGGCATCCTGGGTATCAAGAGCAAAGGCTTTTTCAAGGCTTGCCAACGCCTTTTCAGGATTTTCGAGCTTGTTATAATACGCCAGCGCCAGGTTGCGGTGGGCCGTAGGAAAGGTATCGTCTAACGCAACCGACTGTTCCCACGCAGCAATGGCCTCGGCATACTGGCGGGTGGCATACCAAAAGTTACCCAGGTAATAATGTGCCTTGGCATCGGCCGGGTTATTGGCCGTAGCCAGATTAAGCGCCTGTACGGCCTCTACCTGATTAGGGAAACAATAGTCAGGGTTGGCTACGGAGGCTTTTTTCCAGGCTTCAGTGGCCTTGTCAGCTTCACCTTTTTTATGGTAGAAAGAAGCCAGATAATAGTATGCTAATGGATACTCCGCGCTTACGCTGATGCCTAGTTCTAATAAAGAAATGGCATCGTTATAAAAACCGGCACCGGCATAATCAAGCGCATACTCTATATAATTGTGGATGTTATTACGCAGCAGCTCCTGTAATGATTGCAGTACTGTTTTATCATTAGTAAGCAGGTATTTTTCATACCATACACCATAGTTAAAGTGGTCTTCGGCCAGGTAGGCATCGGCCAATAGTAGGGCTTTATCGTCATTGCCCAGCTTGCGTAACAGCGTTACCTGTAGGTGCAATGCCTTATGGTCCTGTGTGTTTTTAGATATGGATTTGCCCGCATGGGTAAGCGCCAGTGCATAATCTCCTTTAATGGCATCGAGCTGGGCTACGTTAAAGTAGGCTTGGTTTTGCCATGCGGCATTCCACGCCGATTTGTAAAACGCATCATACGCCTCGCTGTTCTTACCCTGAAATTTAAGGCTAAGACCCAGGTTGTATAACGGCTCGCCATCATACGGATTAGGGTTGCGCTGCGTCATGGTTTTTACCGCCGCACGAAAGTATACTTCGGCTTCGGTAAACTTGGCACGGCGCATCAGCCAAAGACCAATGGCGTTATTGGAGCGCACATCGCCTGCATCGCGCCTAAGCGCTTCTTCGTAATACGGAATAGGGCTGTAGGTAGCGTGGCGGTACTGCTCTAAATGCTGTGCAGTAAGAAACAGTTGCTCATTATTCTCCACATCTTTAGGAGCTAAGGCCGGTTTTGCAGGCTCGGGGATTTCGCTGGTGTTTTCACCTTCCCATTGCCAGTCTACTAAAACAGTACCTTTTTCATCGGTTACCGAAATAGATAAACCTTCTAAAGTATCGGCACCCTGAAAATCAATCTCCTTTTCGTATGATGTTTCCGGAGAGGCATCGTATTGCTTTTTAAGGAGTATGAGATCGCCATTTTTAACCGTAACGTTAGCGTTAGGGTATATACCGGTAGTATAGGTTTTTACGATAAGTTTATTACCTTCTTTTTCAAGATTAACCATGGCGTTTTGTGTAGCATTCTTTACAATACCAAGATCACGGTAGGGCATAAAGTACTGTACAAAATCTTTTTGTTCGCCGGGCATCAGCCAAGAAAAGTCAGGTTGGTTATCGGTATACACACCGCACATCAGTTCAATGTATGGGCCATCTTCATCGGTAAGGTTACGGTCCCAGGCACGGCCAAAGTCGCCATGGCCCCAGGTCCACTGCTTTTTGCCGGGCGATACATGGTGGTTTGCCACGTGGAGCAGGCCACCTTTAGAATCGTTTTCATAACCACCCACAAAGTTATATTTTGAGGTAATGGCCATATATGATGTAGGTACGGGGATGTTTTTATAGCGTGAAATATCGGTACCAGGAGCGTAATCTACTTTATAATAAGTGCCTTTTGCAATAGGGAACGATGATACATCGCGCTTGCCGTGGTCAAAAACAGCATTAACATCGGGTGGGAAAACCGACTGGTAATCATCATTTACCTTAACGGCAGGATTGGCCCACCACAGGAATGTTTGCGGAAATGGCGTGCGGTTGTATAGCTTGGCGCGAATCTCTAAATATGATTTATCAGGGTGTAGTGTAAAACCTGCCATACCCTTAGTACGGAACATACGCTCCAGCTCGCTGCACCAAATGGTGGCGCTGCCATCGGCGTGTTCTTCAATTTTAAAATCTACCGGGTCAAACGTACTTGGGCGGTGGTGCTGCGGCCAGTTAAACTCTATACCGCCGCTTATCCAGGGGCCGGTAAGGCCTACCAATGCAGGCTTAACCACCTGGTTGTAGTATACAAAGTGGCGCTGCTTGGTTTTATCATAAGCCATGTGCACACGCCCGCCTAACTCAGGCAGTATCATTATTTTAACAAAGTCGTTTTCAATAAAAACGGCATTGTATTTTTTGTCGGTTTTTTCGTCGGCAATCTTTTCAATAACCGGGTAGGGGTATACCGAGCCAGAGCTGCCCTGATACACGCGTTTCTCTATAAATACCGGATTTTTTTCAGGTTTGCCTACCTCATAGGTGGGCAGGATGATGGTTTCCTGCCAAACGTTTACTTTTTTCATAGCGAGATTTATTTTGTATCGGGAGTATTTTTGCCGTCAAGCAGTTCTTCAATTTCTTCGAGTGATTTGTTTTTGGTTTCGGGAAGTTTCTTCCATACGAAAACAAAACCAAGTGCGCAGATTACACCATATACCCAGAAGGTTCCGGAAGTGCCCAGACCTTCGTTAAGGAACGGAAAGGTTTGTACCAGCAGGGCAGAGGCTATCCATAAAGCAAAGGTGGAAATGGACATGGCCACGCCACGGATGCGGTTAGGGAAAATTTCTGAAAGGATAACCCACACTATAGGCGCTAGCGACATGGCATAGATGGCAATGGCCACAAGCACGAGTATAAGTAGCGGAAGCCCCTTAATGTGTGCATAATAGAAGTAGCCCATTATAGCATAAATTACAGCAAGCCCGCCCGAGCCCAATAGCATAAGCTTTTTGCGCCCCAGCCTGTCTACCGTGCCCATGGCTACAATGGTAAACACCAGGTTAATGCTGCCCGTTATAACAATGTTCATAAACAGCTCGTTAATGCCATAGCCTGCCGAAACAAATATTTCCTGGGCGTAATTAAAAATGATGTTTATGCCGCACCATTGCTGAAAGGCCGCCAGTACTATACCTATTAGCAGTATACCCATGGTGCGTTTTTCGAACAGTGATTTGATATCGGTTTTACGGGTTTCGCCGTCAAAAGATTCTTTTATCTGGCTGATAGCGTCATTAGTATAAGCTTCGCCGCCAATTTTTGTAAGGATGCCACCGGCCTTGTTATACTTGCCTTTTTTAGCAAGGTAACGCGGGCTTTCGGGGATAAGGAACATCAGTAAAAAGAACAGTACCGCCGGGAATAATCCTGCCCAAAGCATCCAGCGCCAGCCGGTTTGGCCGTTCCATGAGGCTAATATATCGGCATTGGTAAAACCATCGGGTATTTTTTCTGTAATAAGCATGTTGGTTATTTGTGCACCCAGTATGCCTATTACCACTGTTAGCTGGTTGATGGATACAAACAAGCCACGGTATTTAGATGGTGCAATTTCGGCAATATATAGCGGCGATATGGTGCTGGCAATGCCAATGCCCACCCCGCCTATAATGCGCCATATAATAAAGGCGTTAAAGGTTTGTGCCATACCGGTACCCATTGCACACGCACTAAATAATACTGCGGCAATAATAAGCATGGGTTTGCGCCCATAGGTATCGGCTAATTTGCCGGCCACTGCGGCACCGGCCACACAGCCCACAAGGGCGCTACTCATGGCCCAGCCCTGCAATGCAGGCGAATTTGTTATACCAAAGAATACTTCATAAAACGGCTTTGCGCCGCCAATAACAACCCAGTCATAGCCAAATAGCAGTCCGCCAAGGGCAGCCACAAGGCTAATGGACAGCAAAAATGTATAGTTATAGTTTTTCATAAAAGGTTTTTAAGCAGGGATAAAATTAGCGGACTACAACCTTTTAGCTATGGATATTATTTTTAAAGAAATGGACAATAATACGATTTTAACCTGTACTACTCTGTATGGTCGAAAACGGTTGCGTTAATGGCGGTATTCTTTGCGGTATTGCAGGGGCGGGGTGCTCATTATTTTTTTAAACAGGCGCGAAAAATACAGCGGGTCGTTAAAGCCCAGGGCAAAGCTTATTTCTTTTACGCTCATGGTGGTAAAGCTTAGGTACTGGCAGGCTTTCTGTATCTTGAGGTAGTTAAAGTAATGTATGGGAGAGTAGCCGGTACGCTTTTTAAACAGCGTAAAAAAATGCGATGGCGAGTAGCTGAAATGTGCTGCTACATCATCTACCTTCAGGGCGGTGTCGAGGTGTTTTTTCATGTAGTCTATCGCGGCCTCAACTGTATTATTCTCTGAAAAATTCTTGCCTTCATCGGTAAAATAGCGGTCGTATAAAAAAGCATTGAGCAACTGCCATAATGAGAGGTTTACATACTCCAGGTTGGCCTCGCTATAACCGCCCTCCATAACGCCTATCAGGCTTTCAAAAAGGCTCAGGCGGCGCTCTTCGAGCGATAGCAGTGGTGCGCCATCGGGGTACCGGGCGGCAAATTTATTGTACAGGTGCACGGCCTGTATGCCGGTAAAGTGTATCCAGTAAATGCTCCAGGGGTTAGCCTCGAGTGCGTAGTAGGCATGGGGCACGCCCGGTGGTATTATATAATAGGTGTTGGGTTTTAGCACAATTTCGCGATCTCCTACCTCTATAACACCCTCGCCTTTATAGCAATAGATAAGGATGTACTGCTTACTGCCGTTTTTTCGGCGCACCTCGTGGTGGCTGGCGTGCGGAAAAAAACCAATATCTGTAAAATACAAAGGCGCTATAAGCGGGTTTTTTTTAATGCCGGTAATAATGTTTTTGGGCAACACTATCATGCGCTGGCCCAAAAAGCCCTGTTTTATGGAATTGTCCATTTTTATTTCAGATTGTAGATTTCAGATTGAACTTCGAGCCTCCGAAAACCTACCTCTGACTTCGGTTCTCCGACTTTTCAAATATCGGAATTTAATCCATGTTTTTAAAAATAAAGTCCATTATGATAGAAAAAACTAAAACTATTTTTGAATGAACTAAAACGATTGCTTTGAGGCGCAAGCCTCTTAGCTTCTAAGCTGCTAGGCTTCTTAGCTTCCGGAACCCCTGAAGCTGGCTTAGTAGCTTAGAAACTCAGCAACTAAGCAGCTTTTTACAAATGACTACATCAGAATACATAGCCCATCATAACGGTAAAGCGGTGTTTGAATTCCGCCTTACAAACAGCAGTGGTAATTATGTTGAATTGACCAATTACGGTGCCATAGTAAAATCCATAGTAGTGCCCGATAAAAACGGAAATAAAGCCAATGTAGTGTTGGGATATCCTACGTTTAAAGGCTATTTTTATGATAGATGCTACATGGGTGTTACCGTGGGGCCGTTTGCCAACCGCATTGCCAGTGCGCAGTTTACCCTTGACGGGCAAACCTACAACCTTGATAAAAATGATGGCCCCGGAAACAACAACCACAGTGGCAGCGCGGGCTTTCATAACAAGGTGTTTGATTTTACAGCTGATGACGATGCTGTAACTTTTACACTGCACAGCTCCGATGGCGAAGGTGGCTTTCCGGGGAACCTTGAGGCTAAGGTGGTGTATAGATGGACCGAAGGCAACGCGCTTATTATTGAGTTTTATGCCACTACCGATGCGCCTACACCGGTTAACTTTACCAACCATGCCTATTTTAACCTTAATGGTTGTAAAGAGACCATACACAACCACAGGCTTGATTTAAAGGCACAGAAAATGCTGGAGAGCACGTGCGATTATATCCCTACAGGGAAAATTATTAACGTTGCCGAGCAGGGTTTTGATAATAAAAAAATGGCCGATGTAATGCAGGGTGGCGGGCTTAATAACTACTATATATTTGATAAAGGTATTGCTAAAAATGAGCCTTTATGCATGCTTTATGATGATGCTTCGGGGCGTGTTATGGAAACCTATACCACCTATCCGGGGGTGCAGTTGTATACCGGCGATTACCTGGGTGGCGACTGCACATCGGCGCACGGAGGTACTTACAAACCTTTTGACGGCCTGTGCCTGGAGTGCCAGTTTTATCCTGACAGTCCCAACCAAGCGCATTTTCCTGATACTATTTTGCGCCCCGGCACTACCTATAACCATTTTATTACCTATAAATTCGGACTCATATAATGAAAAATTTTTTGATAGCCCTGCTTTTATTTGCAGCAAATAGCGCACTGTTAGCGCAGGATTATACGCTAAAATCGCCCGATAATAACCTTGAAATAAAGGTGGCTACCGGCAGAAAAATTACGTATGAAGTGTGGCACAAAGGCAAAAAGCTGATGGATACATCGCCCATAAACATGGTGTTTAGTAACGGCATTACGCTGGGTAAAGATAAAGTTACCGCGGCTAATACCGAAACCGTAAACCAGCCTATTGTACAGGTTATGGGTAAAAACAATAGCATAACAGAGCATTATAACCAGCTTCGCCTTGATTTTGACAAGGGCTACTCGCTGGTGGTGCGTGCACAAAATGAGGGTGTGGCCTATCGTTTTGTTACTAATTTTAAGGACAAAGAGGTACATGTAATAAGCGAACAGGCCAGTTTTAATTTTGCTGATGACCAGGAGGTTATCTTCCCGGAAGGGGATAAGGATTTATGGAGCTGGGAGCGTGCTTATGATACGTATTCATCACTTAACAGTATAGATAGCACTAAGTTTGCCATAACACCTACGCTGTTTATTAACCCGCATAACCGAACGCATGTGGCTGTGGCCGAGGCCGACCTTTGGGATTATCCGGGTATGTATGTGCAGCACGGCAGGGGCTACAAGGTTAAGGGCATGTATGCACACTATCCTAAAAAGGTAAGCGATCCGGATGATGTATACAAGTATCACCGCGTGCTGGAAAGGGAGGCTTTTTTAGCCAAAACAACCGGCAAGCGCGAGTACCCGTGGCGGGTGGTTATTGTAGCAGAAAAAGCTACGCAGCTGCTTAATAACGAACTTATTTATAAGCTGGGGCGTCCGCAGGAAATTAAGAAAACCGACTATATAAAGCCAGGAAAGAATGCCTGGGAGTGGTGGCATGATGCTATTTTAGATACTGATAAGATAAAATCGGGCCCGGAGAACCTAAGCTTTGATTTGTATAAGGTGTATGTTGATTTTGCAGCGCGTAACAAGCTGGAATATGTTACCCTTGATGCGGGCTGGAAATGGGATTACCTAAAAGAGCTGTGCGATTATGCCAGGGCTAAGAATGTAAATATACTGGTCTGGACGTTTATAAACCTACCCGTGGAAGACCCGGGTATACTGGATAAATTTAAGGCGGCAGGGGCGGTGGGCGTTAAGGTAGACCTTATAGAGCGCGACGACCAGATAGCCATGCAGTGGCAGGAAAAATTTGTAAAAGAGTGCGCTAAACGCGAGCTGCTGGTAGTGCTGCACGGTGCGCCTAAACCTACGGGCTGGCACCGCACATACCCCAATATTGTGAGCTATGAGGCCGTGCGCGGTGGCGAGTGCT
>JAZKDS010000396.1:0-2161 GCA_040387455.1 Bacteroidota bacterium | reverse complement strand
ATGCCGGGCTGTAAAAAAGATTGTTTTTTACAACATCAACATGACTCAGGCCAGGCATATGCCCAAGCCGGTTCACCAACCGGAAATGAGGGCGTACGAACCTCAAAATAACTATTTTCATTAAAATTTTTATGCAATACAAAAAAGAAGCGTATTTTTACCCTTGCCTAATACTAAAACCCGCTTTTAGAAGTTAAGGATAAAAAATCTTTTGCATTGAAAACCAGTACCTGTAAATATTTTCTTCTCTTTGGTGCAGGAGCAGCTATAATAGCCTGCTCTACTAAAAAAGACACGTTTATAAACCGCAACATGCACGCGGTTGCAACCGAATATAATGTGCTGTATAACGGCAACCTTGCCCTTACTGCCGGCATTGAAGAGCTTAAAACTACCTATGCCGATAATTACTGGGATATACTTAGTGTAGAGCGCATGCAGCCCACGGCCGAAAACATGGAGCCTACAGATAAGCCCAACGCTAATTTTCAGCGTGCCGAAGAGAAAGCCACAAAGGCCATCCAAAAGCACTCTATGAACATTGGCAACAGCGAGCGCAACCCCCAGATGGATGAGGCGCACCTGCTATTGGGCAAAGCACGTTATTATGATAACCGCTTTATACCGGCGCTTGAGGCCTTAAACTACATTTTGCTTAAATACCCTTCAAGCAGCCAGATAGACGAGGCTAAGGTGTGGCGCGAAAAGGTTAACATACGCCTTAATAATGATGGTGTCGCCATTAAAAACCTTAAAAAACTTATTAAAGACAAGCAGGCAGTTATGGACCCTCAGGTACTTAGCGATGCCAATGCCATGCTGGCCCAGGCCTATATAAAAGAAGTAGCTATAGATAGTGCTGCAACTGCTATTAAGCAAGCCATACTGCATACTAAAGACCACGAAAAACAGGCCCGTTACCGTTTTATTTTAGGCCAGTTATATGAAAAACAAAAGTACAGCGATAGTGCCTATGCAGCCTTTCAGCAGGTTATAGAAATGAAACGCAAATCGCCGCGCGAATATGTAATACAGGCACACTCGCGCCAGGCAGCCCAGTTTGATTATAAAAAAGGCGATACGCTTGCCTTTATGGAAAAATACCGCAAACTGCTTAAAGACCGCGAAAACCGCCCGTATCTTGATGCGCTTAACTATCAGGTAGCCGTGTTTTATGATAGGCAGGATATTCATGATAAAGCCACAGTATACTACAACAAATCGTTAAGGGCAAAGCCAAAAGACAAATACCTTAACGCTACCGACTATAAAAGCATAGGCGAAATAAACTTTGAAGGCGCAAGATATGTTGCCGCCGGCAAGTATTATGATAGTACACTTGTATATCTTGATCCAAGAGGCCGCGAGTTTAAAGCCATTCAAAAGAAACGCGATAACCTGGCCGACGTTATTAAATATGAAGGCATTGCCCAGGCTAATGACAGTATACTGCACGTTACATCATTAAGCACCGAAGGTAAAGTAGCCTATTATGAAGAAGCCATAAAAAAACTGCGCGAACAGGATGCCCTGGCACAAAAACGCGCCGAAGAAGAGGCACAGCGTCAGGCTAATATAGCTGCAAACTCCGGGTCAGGTGGTAGAGATGCCATGTTTGGCGATGATAGCCCCGGGTCTTTAAAAACATTAAAAGGCAGTAGCGATATGGGCATACAAAATGTACCGCGCCTTGATAACAGCCGTACAACAGCTCCTGCAGGCACAACCGGTACAACCGCAGGTGCAGCACCAGGGGGCAGCGGTGGTGTATTTCCGTTTTATACCCCTTCATCGGTTTCATACGGAAAACTTGAATTTAAAAAACGCTGGGGCAACAGGCCACTGGCCGATAACTGGCGTTGGAGCTCTGAGCAACGCGGCGGCGCTAATGCCGGAGATGACCTTGCCGCTGGTTCTGACAGTGTAAGCACCGATAAATCAGACAGGCTTGAGCCGCGCTACGACCCTAATTTTTATATAGCACAATTGCCTACCAGCCAGATAGTATTAGACAGCCTTGCTAAAGACCGTAACTTTGCCTACTACCAGCTGGGCATTATTTATAAAGAGAAGTTTAAAGAATATCCGCGCGCTGCCGAAAAACTGGAAAGGCTACTGGTTAACCAGCCAGAGGAGCGCCTAATATTACCGGCTAAATATA
>JAZKDS010000395.1:0-2342 GCA_040387455.1 Bacteroidota bacterium | reverse complement strand
CCTGCGCCCTGATGCTAAAAGCCAGGTTACACTGGAGTATGATGATAATAACAAACCGGTGCGCATTGATGCTATTGTAATATCTACACAGCATGATGACTTTGACGAAGAGCCTGCTATGCTGGCTAAAATCAAGACCGATATTATTGATATCCTGATACCGCGCATTATTGCAAAAAACCCGCAGTATGCACACCTTTTTAATGATACCATACAGTACCACATAAACCCTACAGGCAAGTTTGTAATAGGCGGCCCGCATGGCGATACCGGCCTTACCGGACGTAAAATTATTGTAGACACTTATGGTGGTAAAGGTGCCCACGGTGGTGGTGCATTTAGTGGCAAAGACCCTAGTAAAGTTGACCGTAGCGCCGCCTATGCTACACGCCATATTGCTAAAAACCTTGTAGCTGCCGGTGTGGCAAGCGAAATACTTGTACAGGTAAGTTATGCCATTGGCGTAGCAAAACCAATGGGTATTTACATAAACACCTATGGTACTGCAAAAGTTAACCTTACTGATGGCGAGATAGCTAAAATTGTAGAGGGTATTTTTGATATGCGCCCTTACTTTATAGAGCAGCGCCTTAAACTGCGTAACCCTATTTATAGCGAAACCGCTGCTTATGGCCACATGGGCCGTACACCACAGGTGGTTACAAAAACCTTTACATCTCCGGGTGGCGAGGTTAAAACCCTTGAAGTAGAATTATTTACATGGGAAAAACTTGATTATGCAGACAAAGTAAAAGAGGCTTTCGGGCTATAATACTTAATCTTAGTTTATACAAAAACAGTCCCGCCAATGGCGGGACTGTTTTGCTTTTATACCATCTTGTATTTCTTAACAATATTTTTTATTATTTCCGTAAATAAAAATATCTTTGAAAAAAATGAAGGGATAATTGATGGAGACGGACAAGTACGATTATTCGCCGGGGCTGCACAAGTTACTTACCTTAAAAGTAACTGATGCCGATAAGCTTACCGACGTTACAGCATTCAAAAAATTTACAGACAGCATACTGGCAACCTATGGCCTGGAAGAGGTGGGTTTTTCAAAGCATATTTTTGAAAACAACAGTTTTACCGCAGCCGTATGCCTTAAAGAATCGCACATTTGCATACATACCTGGCCGGAGTTTGGCCAGCTTACGCTTGATGTGTACCTGTGCAACTACATGCAGGATAACGCGCCAAAAGTGCGCCTTGTAGCCCAGGATTACATAGAATATTTTGATGCCGAAACCCTTAAAGATGTTGAAGTTAACCGATAAGCCATGGAGATAAAATGTCCTAAATGCCTTGCCGTAACAAAAGCGGATGTTGATTTTAACGTAACCGAGTTTGGCTGTGGCAACTGCAAGAACCTTATTGGTTTTATGGAAAACGGCCGCCACAATTATGTGCGTAAGTTTGACTATACGCCTACCTTCCCTTTCCCGCTAAGCATTGGGCAAAAAGGTACGCTGGAGGGCACTGAATATGTAGTTACCGGCATTATTGTAAAAAAAGTGCATTCCATTTATTTTTGGAGGGAATATATACTTACCACAAAAACCGGCGAAAAAGCCTTTTTAAGCGAAACCGACGGGCATTGGATATTGCTGAAGCAAACTGATGAAAAGTTTGACATCAGCGACAGCCCAATGTACCTTGACCATGATGGCAGGGAACATGCTATTTATGAGTATGAAGATACTAAAATAGCGTATGCCGAAGGTGTATTTGACTATGAGTTGCCTACAGGCACGCAGGAAATGATAGAGTACATAAACCCGCCGTACATTATCTCTATAGAAAAATATAAAGGTAGCCAGGAGTCTTTTTACGGGCACCATATAAGCCCGGGCGCCGTTAAAAAGGCCTTTGGCGCTACCGATATGCCTTACCGCAGCGGTGTGGGCATAGTGCGCCCGTTTGCCGTAAACTTCAGGTTTATGATTATTATCCTGGCATCTTTTTCATTATTGATATTAGTATGCCACCTGCTTGTTTACAGCGGCAGGAAACAACAAACCGTATTACAGCAAAGCCTTTCTTTTGCCGAATATTACGTTAAAGATTATGTGAGCACCCCTTTTACTTTAGAGGGTGGCTCTGCGCCGCTGCGTGTAAAAGTGCAGAGCGATGTAAATAACTCCTGGGCGGCGGTACAGGTAGGCCTTGTTAATGAGGTAACCAATGAAGAAGTATACTCCGGGCAGGATGTAGAATATTACCACGGCCATACCGATGGCGAAAACTGGAGCGAAGGCAGCACCGATGAAGATTTTTATATGTGTGGCGTGCCGGCAGGGCGTTATCACCTTGTAATTACCCCCAGCAAAGCACCCGAA
>JAZKDS010000394.1:0-4253 GCA_040387455.1 Bacteroidota bacterium | reverse complement strand
CGAGAGTGGCAAGTTGCCTCCACAGGCGCTTGACCTGGAGGAAGCGGTATTGGGCGCTATGATGATTGACAAAAAAGGTGTTGATGATGTTATTGACATCCTGCAGCCCGATGCCTTTTATAAAGATGGCCACAAACACATTTATGAGGCCATTGTACAGCTTTTTAACGATACGCAGCCCATTGACCTTTTAACCGTATCGGCACAGCTTAAAAAGAACGCCAAGCTTGAACTGGCCGGTGGCGACTTTTACCTGATTCAGCTTACGCAAAAAATATCATCGTCGGCACACATTGAGTTCCACTCGCGCATTATCCTGCAAAAGTTTATACAGCGCAGCCTTATACGCATCTCGGCAGAAATTACCGAAGAGGCTTATGATGAAACTACCGATGTATTTGACCTGCTTGATAAAGCCGAATCTAAACTGTATGAAGTTACCCAGGGCAACATTAAACGTAGCTCTGAAACGGCACAAAGCCTTGTAATACAGGCAAAAAAACGTATTGAAGAGATTGCCGGCAAAGAGGGCCTTAGTGGTGTGGCAACCGGGTTTCATGACCTGGATAAGCTTACCAGCGGCTGGCAGCCCAGCGACCTTATTATTATAGCGGCAAGGCCCGGTATGGGTAAAACCGCCTTTGTACTATCTATGGCCCGAAACATAGCCATAGACTTTGGGCATCCCGTGGCGCTATTCTCGCTCGAAATGTCATCGGTACAGCTTATTACCCGTTTGATATCGAGCGAAACAGGCCTGCCATCTGAAAAGCTGCGTACCGGTAAACTTGAAAAACACGAGTGGGAACAGCTGAGCATCAAGGTAAAAGACCTTGAAAAAGCCCCGCTTTATATAGATGATACACCATCGCTTTCTATATTCGACCTGCGCGCCAAAGCCAGGAGGCTATCGTCTCAGTTTGGCATCAGGATGATAATAATTGATTACCTGCAGCTGATGACGGCAGGTGGTAACGGCAAAAATGGAGGTAACCGAGAGCAGGAGATCTCTACCATATCCCGAAACCTTAAGGCCCTTGCAAAAGAACTTATGGTGCCGGTTATTGCACTTTCTCAGCTATCGCGTGCAGTAGAAACCCGTGGCAGCAGCAAGCGCCCGCTGTTATCTGACCTTAGGGAATCGGGTGCGATTGAGCAGGATGCCGATATCGTATCGTTTATCTACCGCCCCGAGTATTATAAAATTGAAGAGTGGGATGATGATGAGCAAAGCCCCACACAAGGCCAGGCCGAGTTTATTATAGCCAAACACCGTAACGGTGGGCTTGATAATATAAGGCTTAAATTTATAGGATCGCTGGGTAAATTTGACAACCTTGACGATTTTGCATCGCCGTTTGGCGATTTGCCTTCGAGCATGAACAGTAATAACGATTTTATTACCAAAAACCTGCCGAGCGCCAATGAAGCCTTTGGCAGTAACATGAACAGCCGCCCAAACGATGATGACGATGTGCCGTTCTAAATATTAAAACCTGAATTAAAAATAACTAAACACTATAATATATGAGCACTATGCACAATGACCACCTTATTGAACTAACCGAAGCGATTAAACAACTGCATGTGCTTGATGCTGAACACGTGATTTTTGAAGAGTAATTAAAATGGCTGATGAACTTTAAGAAGTAATAAGCCTGGGATTAACTAAAAAACCGCCTTATGATTAATCATAAGGCGGTTTTTTAGCTTAAAGGATTCACCTCTTTATAATACCACAACATTAAACTCCTGCTCCAGTGGTTTTAACTGGGCAAAAAGGGCATCAATAAATTTATCATCGTACTCGAGGTACAGAGCCGAAAAATTATCGCGACGCTCCTGCAGGCTGCGGTTAGGAAACATTTCGTTTTGTAATGCTGCAATACGGGCAAGGGCATCGGTATGCAGGCGTTTTTCGGCCTTTAGCAGGCGTTTTTCTAAATTGTCAAGCCCTTTTAGCTGTTTTAATTCCTGAGCCTTTACAGCGCCTGTAAATGTGGCATCGGTTTTTGCCGCTATAGCAGCCAGCTTTTCAAACTGTTGTATTAAAAAGCCTTTTTGTTCGGCAAAATCAATTGTATGCTCAGAGAAATCCTGTACTTTACTATTGAGCAAATCAGACTGTTTTTTAAACACATCGGCCCACGTTAAACCCAGCTTATTCAGTTTATCGGCCTGTTTTTGGGTGGCTACCATGGCCGAATTGCGCAAAAGCAGTATAGGAAACGTTACACCAGCATAATTAAAAAATGCCTTAAGCTCCAGCCAGTAGGCCAGCTCTCCCCCACCACCTATATAGCACAGGTTGGGCAATATCACTTCCTGATAAAGCGGACGCATAATAACGTTGGGACTAAACTTTTCGGGTTGTGCCTGGAGCTCAGCCACTATTTCATCTTGGGTAAATGTAATAGCCGTGTTGTTTACCTTATACAGGCCTTCTTCAAACACAATGCGCTCCCTAAGGGTATCTTCTATATAAAACAGGTTTATTTCGCGGGGGTTAACCTGTATGTTGTAATCTTTTAAGAGGGTTGCCGTTTGGGCTACCTTCTGATGGCTGCTCTGGCTTAACAGCTCTTCCTGCACATAAGGAGCAAACAGCGTTTTAAGCTGCACATCATCGCCATCAACAATAACCAGCCCTTGCTTGCCAAAAAGCTTATTAGCTAAATACCGGGTGGCATCAGCCAGATTGTTGTGCTTCAGGTAAGCGGTTTCAAACAGGTCCGTAAGTGTTTTGGCGTTGTTGCCTGGGCCCAATGCTGTGGTAAAGGCTTTTAATACGGCATCAAGCCCTTCGTTATTTAGCCTGCCCACCGGGCCGGTGCTTTCGCGGGGCCATTTTATTTTTTTATCCTTAAAGTTAAAGTAGTTTATCTCTTCAAAATCATGGTCTTCGGTAGCCATCCAGTACACCGGTACAAAATTATAGTCGGGGTAAGCCGCTGTAAGCTCCTTAGCCAGGTTAATGGCCGAAACTATTTTATACAAAAAATACAGCGGACCTGTAAACAGGTTAAGCTGATGGCCGGTAACAACCGTAAAGGTATTCTCCTTACGCAGGAGGTCTATATTTTGTTTGGTAATTATATACGGCTCCAGGCTGCTATATTGCGTTGTAAGCGCATCGGCCAGTATGGTGCGATAGTGTGCAGGGTAGTTTTTTTGCTTTTCTTCTGCCTGAAGCTTAAAGTTTTCAAGCGTAGGAAAACGATGGTACAGCTCCTTCAGGTTGGCTTTTTGATTGAGGTAATCAACAATTAGAGGGGTAAAATATCCTGAGTCCTGAAAGCTGATACAGTCGGTTGGCATGTTCGCATTATTTTGCCGTAAAGGTAATGAAAATAAAAATATTGATGGTTTTAGATTAGTGTTTGCTTTTAATAACGATAATACCATTTGCAGCCCTATGGCCAAAAACTGATGTAGCAGCAGCACCGGTAAGCAGTTTAATCCAGCCAATATCAACCCGCCTTAGTTTTGCAAGTAACACCTGAAGATTTTCATTATTATCAATGCCATAAGGAATACCATCAATTACATACAGCATCCTTAAAAAATTTACCTTACTGTGATTTGTAATAAAATCAACTATAGCCGCCCTGCGTTCTTCTGTGCTTATTTCATTAAAATTATCAGCATTGTGTAATTCGTTACCATTTAGGTTAATATAATCTCCGGTATTATTTATGAGACTGTTATTAGATGTGTTACCTTTTCCCGCATATTGCCATTCGGTTAGGATACGGCCTGTAAGCAACTTTTTTTTGAGGTCATTGGTAATACTATCGTTGAGCAGCATACTTATAAACTCCAACTCATAGCCCTTTTCATACAGTTTACTTTTGCCGTTAAACTTCGTTTTTATGGCTTGCTGAACAATTTGCCCATTAAAGGCTGCAGCGTACACAGAATCTTTGTCCGCCTGGGTAACCGTGTATGGGTTCTCATTTTTAAGCTGATATGAAACAACGCAATGGTTTGGCATACTGCCTTGCAATGTTTGCAAAAATGTTGCCGATGCCCGGGCTAATGTATCGTGTGGTGTAATAACCTCATTTTTGTAGGCAATACTATCCTGCGCGTGCGCCAGGCCCGAAATAAATAAAACTATATAAAGTATTTTTTTCATTGTCACTGTTATTAATTATCTACAATTATAAGCAGTTGGGAGTTTTCCCATTCCAGATTGCCATTTTTTCTAAACGTTTTGAATTCGACCGTGCAAGCCGCAAACAAAAGTTTTT
>JAZKDS010000393.1:10335-17247 GCA_040387455.1 Bacteroidota bacterium | reverse complement strand
TATGGATGGTAACTATACCATTACTGCCGCTTCGGCCGATGCTGTTTTGGTTTTTTCATACTCGGGCTACCAAACCCAGGAAATAATAATAGGCATCCAGTCGGCCATAAGCATAAAATTAAACCCCGATGTAACGTCTATCGATGAGGTTGTGGTGGTTGCTTATGGTACACAAAACAAGCGTTTTGTAACAGGGTCTGTACAAACTATAAATGCAGCCGATATAAGAGACCAGCCGGTGCCACAGCTTACACAAAAGCTACAGGGTAAACTGGCGGGTGTGCAAATTACGCAAAACACCGGTATACCGGGCCAGGGCATGACGGTGCGCATACGTGGTGCAGCCTCAATATCTTCGGGTAGCGACCCGCTGTATGTGGTAGATGGTTTTCCGTTGCAGGGTAGTATTGCAAATATAAACCCCGATGAAATTGAAAGCCTAACCGTGCTAAAAGATGCGTCTTCTACCTCGCTGTATGGTTCGCGTGCGGCAAACGGTGTGGTATTGATTACTACTAAAAGGGGTAAAGCAGGCCAGAATAAATTCTCTTTTAACGTGTTTACCGGTATGCAGGTAATTCCTGATAAAGGCAAACCCGATATGATGAATGCCCGCGAATATGCACAATTTAAAAAAGAGGTTGCTATTGAAAGGGGCCAGGAGGTACCGGCAATGTACCTAAACCCAGAGCAATATGGCGAAGGCACCAACTGGTTTGATGCCGTTACCCGCGAAGCTATAATCCAGAATTATAACATGTCATTTTCATCGGCTACAGAAAAATCTACTACATCAATCATAGCAGGTTTTAACAAAACCGAAGGTGTATTGCTAAATTCAGATTACATGCGTATTACCCTGCGTGCCAATACCGATTATAAGTTTAATGATAATATTAAGGTAGGTTTTAATATAGCACCAACGTTTACATCTAATAATACACCACAAAGTGATGGTATATGGTATAACGGTGCAAACATCATGCAGTCGGCTATTCTTACCAACCCTCTTGCACCTTACATAAACGCTGACGGAACCATTCCAGATGCTGTAGGTTGGGAGTATGGCGTTGCCGGGCCTAACTGGTACAAGCAGGTACAGGTAGTAAAAAACAAATCAAAATCGCTGGGGCTGTTGTCTAATGCGTTTGTTGAAATTAAGCCAATAAAAGATTTTACATTTAAAAGTATGGTGGGTGTAGATGCCGGAAATTCGGTGTCAGATTCATTTTATCCATCTACGGCAGGTAACCTGTTTAACCCGCCAAACGAAAGCGATGCTACCCGCATCAGCGCTTCACACGGCAACAGCTGGGCTTACTCATGGCTTTGGGAAAATACATTACAGTACAGCAAAACCATAGGCGATCATAGTTTTGATGCCCTTGCGGGTTATACCATTCAGGCGGCACACTCTGAGAGCGGTGGCCTTAATGGGCGTGGCTTTCCTGATAACAGGGTGCAAACCCTTAATGCAGCCACAATTGTAACGGGTTCTACAGATGTGCAGGACTGGAGCCTGGCTTCGTTTGTATCGCGTGTTAACTACAATTACAAAGGCAGGTATCTGCTTTCGGCAGCACTAAGAAGAGATGGTTCTTCAAGGTTTGGTTCAGATAACAGGTGGGGTAATTTCCCATCGGCATCAGCAGGATGGATTGTTTCTGAAGAATCTTTTATTCCGGAAAACAAAGTAGTTTCTTTCCTTAAAGTAAGGGGCTCTTATGGTATAACGGGTAACAACAACATAGGTAACTACCTTCAGTATGCAAATGTAGTGGCTACAAACAACCCTTTTAATAATGTATTACAAAACGGAAGCAGCGTAGCCGGGCTTAACAATACCGAATTGGGCTGGGAAACAACCGAAGGCATAGATGCCGGTGTCGACCTTAATTTTCTTAACAACCGCATCCGTTTTATATACGACTACTATCACAAAACAACAGACGACCTTTTATATTCTGTAGATATTCCTATTTCATCGGGCTTCTTTAACTACACTACAAATATTGGCAAAATTGCCTTCTGGGGCCATGAGTTTTCACTTGGTACAGATAACCTTGTAGGCGATTTTAAATGGAGTACAGACTTTAATATATCCTTTAACCGCAATAAAGCGCTTGCGCTGGGTACGGCTAATGCCTCTATTTATGGCGATATGACCATTACACAGGTAGGGCAGCCACTAGGGCAATTATACGGCCTTGTGTGGGATGGTATTTATGAAACCCAGGAAGAGTTTGATAACGCACCACACCATGAAGGTGCCGAGGTGGGCAGTGTAAAATACAAAGACATGAATGGCGACGGCGTTGTAACTAACGATACCAGAGACCAGCGTGTACTGGGCAATACGGCCCCTAAATTCAACTATGGCTTTACAAACACATTCAGCTATAAAAACTTCGATCTTTCTGTAGTATGCCAGGGCGCTTATGGCAACAAGATAATTAATACGGCAGACAGGTTTACCGGTAACCTTGATGGCTCATTTAACGTACTGAAGGACCTGCAAAACAGGTGGCGTTCTGAAGCAGAACCGGGTAACGGCAAATGGGGTAAAGCATCGGGCAACACAGGTCCTGAGCGCGACTGGGCGAGTTCTAAATGGATGTATGATGGCAGCTATTTAACCATTAAAAATGTAACGCTGGGCTACAGTTTCCAAAACTCTGGTCTGGAATATTTAAAAGGCCTTAGGCTGTATGCAAGTGTGCAGCAACTGTTTGTATTTACAAAATACCCGGGTGGTAACCCTGAGGTATCTGCTGCAGCAGGCTTATTTTCGGGTGTAGATTATACTACCTACCCGGTTCCGAGGACATGGACTTTTGGCATGAACTATAATTTTTAAAAACTATGAAAACAAAAATATCTATCTTACTCATAAGTGCAGCATTACTAAGTGCCTGCGATGATGAATTTCTTACCAAGTTGCCGGAAACCGTAGTTTCTGCCGAGAATTTTTATATCACCGATACCGATTTTAAACTGGCAACCGTGGGGATGTATGTTCCGTTGCGTAACCTTTATGGCACTGGGCTGGCCGATTATGGCGCCTGGACCATGGGCGAAATGCGATCTGACAATACCATTTTTATATACAATTCCGGCAACAGGGGTTATGCCGACAGGGAATATGTAGATGAATTTATTGACGATGCAAATGGTGGTGCGGTAAGCAATAAGTACCAGAATAATTATATAATTATTGGTAGGGCAAATAAAATTTTAAGCACTATAGATGCTGCCGATTTTGACCAGGCCCGTAAAGATAATTATAAAGGGCAGGCCTTATTTATGAGGGCGTTTGCTTACTTTGATCTGGTGCAGTACTTTGGCGATGTGCCTCTTGTACTAACCCCGCCTACTACCTACGCAGAAACTATAACGGGGCGTTCGCCAAAAGCAGATGTATATGCGCAAATAATTGCCGATGCACAGCTGGCAGCAAGCCTTTTGCCTAATAAAGCCACGCAGGAAACCGGTTTTGTGGCCGATGGTGCAGCCTTTACACTATTAGGTAATGTGCATATTGTATTAGAGCAGTGGGCAGAAGCCGAAGCAGCATTACTACAGGTACAGGGCTATTCATTAATGGGCAATTATGCCGATATTTATGATCCGGCCAATAAAAACAACCAGGAATCGTTGTTTGAAATCCAGTATTTTGATGGGCCTACGGCTGGTGTAGCCAGCAACTTTGCCTACAACTTTTTGCCTATACTGGCTAATCCGGGTGTTATAGATGGTTTTCCTGACGGTAATACCAATGCTTATGCAGGCTGGAATACCCCAACCCCAGAGCTATTGGCAGCATATGAGCCGGGAGATTTAAGGAAAGATGCCTCTGTAGGTTTTTATACCGGAGAAGGATACACAAATATTCCTTACGTTAAAAAGTATGTCCACGGTGCCGAAATTGCACCAAGTACTAATGATAACTGGCCGGTATACCGTTATGCCGAAGTACTGTTGCTTTTAGCCGAAGCAACAAACGAACAGGGCAAGCCCGAAGCACTTACTTACCTTAACCAGATACACGCTAATGTAAGAACAGGCCTTTCGCCGGTTACTGCAACAGGTCAAAATGATTTGCGCCAGCTTATACAGCAGGAACGCAGGATTGAACTGGCTTTTGAAAACAAGCGCTGGTTAGACCTTGTGCGCACAGGCCAGGCCATAAGTGTAATGAACGCCCAGGGAGCTAACGTCCTGGCAAGTCCGCAAACCTATTATTTCCCGGCTAATGTAACGCCACCGGGGTATATAGTAACAGATAAGCACCTTTTGTTTCCTATACCACAGCGCGAAATACGCATCAATCCTCTTTTAACCCAAAATCCGGGTTACTAAATTTTACTAAACAAATATCAGCCATTATAGCCGGGTTTTACCACCTGTATATAATGGCTTTTTTTTCCTTCTTTAATTATTAAGCCGGTAGCTAAGTATATGCCATATAGAATCAGTGAAACGTTTTAATAATCTTAAACACTTTAAATTATGAAAATGAACTTTCTATTTTTCATTCTTGTATTGTTTTGCATAAAGAATGATGCACAGGCACAGGCGCTCACTTCGGCCGATTTTTTAAAGGCTAACGGAACGGTACTGCGCAAAAACTCGGGCACCGGAGATGTAGTTAACCTTAGGGGTACTAACCTGGGCTCTTGGCTAAGCATGGAATACTGGATGGGCCCTATGGGTACCGGCTCTGCAAACAGGAGCCAGTGGGTGGCAAGCGCTTCATCTACCTATGCAGGTACAAATTTACAAAATGTGTTCGACCGGAACCTTACCACCCGTTGGAGCAATGGCGCTGCACAGGTGGCTAACGGCTCGCAGTACTTTATGGTAGACCTGAGCCGGAATACTATTTTTAACCGGATATCTTTTGAGGCAGCAGGCTTTACCGGAGATTACCCACGAGGGTATAAAGTTGAGGTATCAGAAAACGGCACAACGTGGGAGGTTGCAGCAACCGGCACCGGCACCACGCAAAATATGTATGTGCAGCTGCCTAACATTTATTTTAAACGATATGTAAAAATTACCCAAACAGGTGCGGCGGCCGGCAATTACTGGTCTATCGCTGAGTTTAACCTGTATATGGAAGATGATTTTTCGGTACGCAACGCACTCTATGACCGCTTTGGTGTAGCCGGTGCAGATGCTACGCTCGATACTTTTCAAAATACTTGGATAACCACTACCGACCTGGATAATATTAAAAACATGGGTATGAACATGGTGCGTGTGCCTTTTTACTGGATGGAGGTAATGAATAATGACGGCACTATTAAAACCAACGGGTTCACACAGCTTGACTGGGTTGTGGCACAGTGCTCATCTCGGGGCATGTACGTAATATTAGACCTTCATGGTGCGCCGGGGGGCATAAACGGCTTTATAACCAGCGGGCAGGCCGTAATAAACAATTACTGGACAGATACCACCGCCCAGCAAATGACCATCAATTTATGGAAAGCCATAGCCAACCGCTATAAGACCAACCCTGCGGTTGCCGCTTATGATTTGCTTAACGAGCCCCTAAGCAGTAACCAAACGCTGTATCCTATTCATTCTTTTTACAACACCTTGTATCAGGAAGTAAGGGCTATAGATGCTAACCACACAATATCTATAGGCGCGTTCCCCGGATTTGGGTTTGTAGTAGCACCGTCAACCTATGGCTGGACTAATGTACTTTACCAGGTGCACAATTATAACGAAGATAAAACCAACTATAACTCTCAAAGCGGGTTTATAGATGCCATACTGCTTGACATTGCAAACCACCAGCACAACTGGAATGTGCCTGTGCTTGCCGGCGAGTTTAATTTTTGGAATTTTCCGGACCTGTGGCAAAAATACCTGCGTGGCCTTAATGCCTTAAATGTTTCGTGGTCTAACTGGGCGTACAAAACAAAAAGAGTAGACGCTCCCGTTGAAAACTGGGGCTATTACCAGGGCAATACAAGCCCTTCACCAGATATACATTATGACTCTCAGGCTGCCATACAAAGCAAATGGAGTGTGTTTGGCACTTCAAACTTTACGGCAAATACAACGCTTATAAATACCGTATCGCCTTATGCTACGGTAGCCGTAGCTACACCGCCTATTGGCAGGACCATATGGCTAAAAGGCAATAATGATAAATATGTAAGCAGCGAGGGTAATTCTAACCCTATGACCTGTACACGCAGTACCTATGCAGGCTGGGAACTCTTTACTGTGGTAGATGCCGGTGGCGGAAAAATTGCCTTAAAAGGGTCTAATAACCTGTATGTAAGCTCAGGAAATGGCACCAGTGCCATGATATGCAATAAAACTACCATAGGTGCGACAGAAAAATTTACATTTATAAACGTGGGCGACTGGAAGGTTGCTTTAAGAGATGCTAACGGCAAGTATGTAAACTCTCAAAACGGCAGCAACCCCATGATGTGCAACACGCTTGAAATTGCGGCGTGGGAAAGCTTTACCTGGGGCGATGGTGTAGTGGGTGCGCGTATGGCAAACCCTTTGGGAAACGATAAGGCCGGCCTTCCGGCAGATGAGGTAGTGTTGTATCCTAATCCGGCAGGGGCGGTGTTTACTATAAAAACCGGCCTTAAAAACTATGCTCTGGAAGTATATGATGTACAGAGCAGGCTGGTTAAAACATTTGATAACGTAAATGATACTGACACCCTAAAAACCGAGGGGCTGGGTAGCGGCACCTACACTATTAAAATAAAGAAAACTACTGTTTCTAAACAGTTGATTGTAAAGTAATATTTTAATTTAAAGTTATTTGGGTGGCCTTTTGTTTAGGCAGTTAAAAGCGGTAATGCAAATGCAGAGCCGCTTTTTTTTATGCTTATCTATATGTTTTATACAGTATAAATCGCCCTGATAATA
>JAZKDS010000393.1:0-10325 GCA_040387455.1 Bacteroidota bacterium | reverse complement strand
TTGGGTATCATTAGCTTCCCAGCCGCAAAATGTTCGACCCTGCTTTTTTGCTGTAACAACATCGCTTTTAATAATAGTGTGCTTGCACTTTTGTAAACCCGGGCAATCTTTTGTAAAGTGATAACTGTAGGCAGTGGGGCTTTTACACAAATATACCTGCCGGGTGTCTGGTGGAGGTTTATGCTCCTGGGTACAGCCTGCAAAAACATAAAATAGTAACAAAAGTGTAAAGCTTTTTGTTTTATACATAATTCATTTATTCAATTGTGCCTATTTTAGGAATAACCTGTATCAGGATCCTTTGATTGCTCTTATCTTTTTTGAGCCTGCCTATGCCACCGGGACCGGAACCCGATATCTGGATTTCGCAAAAAGAAGGATCTAACAAAATACCGTTTTTATCCCAAAGCTTTTTTACGGCCCATGCCCTTGTATAGCTTAATAAATAATTATTTTGATAAGTATCTGAGCTCGACATTCCTTCTATAAGTATCACATAACGAATATCTTGGCTAATATACTTTTTTTTAAGAATATCAGTAAGGCCTTTTATAGACCTGCCTACATTTAATAAATAGGCTGTGTCGTTCCCGTTTTTAAGCCTGTCTGTATTAATTTCAAATTCAATGTTTTGTTTTAAAGAAAAACGTTTATAAACAGAGTCATAGGCAAAATATTCTTCAGGAAGCTCTTTAACGGCAGATTGTATTTCCTTAATTTTTTTTAGTTGCAATTCTGTTACTGACTGCTGTCTTTTCATCATGGCTATTACCAGTACAAAAAGCACCAGCATAATAAAAAACAGGCTTGTCATTAAATCAGCATAACTGGCCCAGAAGAAGTTAGATTTTTTAGACATATGTTATGAAAATATAGTATAAACAGCCCAAAAACAAAAGCCTATGCCAAGTATAGCTCCGGTACCTAAAAATATATAGGCTGCATATTTTACAGGTTCTGGAATTGTAAGTAGCGGAACAGTAGGCTTATTGAGTATTGTAGCTAAATTTTTTATAGATGCATTTAAATTGTCAAGTTTTTCATTTTGCGATTTGGTTTCTTTTTCAAGAGATGACATACCGGTATTTAGTGTTCCCAGTTTTTTAAGTTCGTTCAGGTTTCCGCGGTCTTCTTTAAGCAGTTTTTCAAGCAGGTCCTCTTCTTTAATAGTTATATCTTTAATAGCAGTAATTTGTGCATCTATATGTCTGCCCAGGTCGGTAAGGCTTTTAGATAGCTGGTTATCAATATCAACAATAGCATTGTTAACCATTTGTTTTCTACCACTAAACTCGCGTAGTTCTGATTTTAAAACGCTCATCGTTAATTCATTAGATTCAATTTGATTTGCCATGGTGTTAGCAATTAATTCTACCGCAAGTGTTTTGTCTAACTGGTCGTTAATTTTCCCGTTCAGTTTATCTGCGTTAGTAACAAAAGCGTTTAGCTGGCTTAAAAATTGAGTAAATTTTTCAAATTCGCGAGTACTTACTCTTAGTTCCTGCAATACATTTACATTAAGTTTTGCCAGCTGTGCCACATCTACTTCTTTTAGTTCATTCATTAAGTTTACCTGGCTATCAAACGAATGAAGGATTTTGTTCATTACCCCATTAAAGCTGCCTACATTAACCGAAAACGTATCGTTAAACTTTAATAAGTTAGCCTGTAAAGAATAAATGCTGGAAGATATATTTTGAGATAAAACAGGCAATAACTGTGTTTGTATCCAGGTAAAAAAATCGTTTTTTAACCCTTCTGCATGTAGTTTTGCTCCTTTATATTTATAACCCGATAAAATTATGGTAAACAATAACCCTATAAAACTGGCAATCATGGCTGTTTTTACTCCGCCAATAAGCATGTCTATAGCACCTTCAAAGTTATCATCGCTAATGCTTGGCATAGAAAACAATCCTATTACAATACCTATCATAGTACCCATAAGGCCAAGATATAAGGGTAACGGAAGCAGTGCGTTAATCTCTTCATCTACAGCATCTGTATTACGTTCTACTACATCCTTAATAAGGTTAAAGTCGCTTACGGCTCCTTTATTGCGTAAAAGATAGGTATTTACAGAAGATAAAATTTTATCCAATACAGGGTTAGATTGGTTGGATCGTATAAGGGTAACTTCTATGTATTTTTCTTGCATTTTGTTTATTAAATTTTAGTCCACCCTGCTTGCTCATAGCTGTCCAGCAGGTTATATTTAATTTTTTTTTCTTCGTTCTCTTTAAATATCCATACTAAATCTTCGTGGCCAGGTTCATGCTCTTCATCAAAGTTATTCTTATGAATATTAGTTGAATCGTAGGTAACCCCGGCCTCAAATATCAGTTCTTTTTCATCTTGGGGTAATTGAAATTTACTAAGATTGTTTAAAATATAATCTATCTTAATATCCTTAACCTTGCTCTCTGGGATATAAACTTTTACAGTCTCAAAATTTTGTGCCTCCGGAATTGTTTCTTTGTACGAGTCTATTTTTCTCCAGGCTGTGTAGGCTATAAATATTTGACTGCCAACAATGGTAAGGGTTACCATAATTATTAGTATTTCATGCATGTTACTGGTATTGAATAATTAGTTTTTGGTTTTTTTCTACAGTCCATTTATCGCCGTTTTTAGATGCGATGCCTGCTTTTTTTATAATTATTTTTCTTGCTCCTAAAAAAGCATCATTCTCTTCATAACAAACCGGCTCCAGATATCTTTTAGGATTGGCTAAAGCATCTTTAGTACCAATTTCATCCGAATAAAATTCAAACGAGGCTGAAAACGAATCTTTAGGATCTGAAGTAAACTTGTATAGCGAAATTGTTGGCCTGAATTCCTCTGAACTTTGATTGACATCAAAAGATCCATCGGGGTTTGGTGTAGACATATAGAATGATATAACCTTAGGTTTTTCAGGAGGTAAAAAATTCACTTCATAGGGTTTTTCATCTTCAGTCATAGTTACTATAGTGCGGGCAACAGGTACGGATGTTTCTGGCTCTGTTTTTGATTTATTTTCAAGCCGGATTAACCGGCTTATTATATCATTAAGCTGGTTTTCATCGGCTTTTGTAGTAAAGCTTTTTTGACTTGTACCCTTTACAGGGTAAGCATTTTTTTCTACGTTTTTAAATAGCGCGGCCTGCTTTTTAAATAAAACAATAACCGCAACTGCAAGTAATAGTGTGATAACTAATAAGGTAATGATCCAAAAGTTAGATGCTAAATTAATGCTGGGTAATAAAAAAAATGGTTTCATATTATACTTCGGTACTGTTTAGTTCTGAATAAATTTTAAAAGCTAAATGGTTAAGTGCTCCTTTTAAAGGATAAAAGAAAAGGGTTTCTTCTATCTCAATATCACTTATTCCTTGTAGTTCTTTTATTTTTTCTTTTACCCCGGATTTTAAGTTGTCGAGTGTTTTTTCTTCTAAATACCCCTTATACTTTGTTAGGAAAGCAGGGTTAATATCAAATTTATTTTTAAAGCTAAACGTATTGTTAAGGCCAAAGAAAAAATCAATAAATTCCAGGTAGGTACTAATGGCATCATTTTCGATTTCGTTATTAATATCACTATATTTTAGCAAAAATGAATGATCTGAGGTGCCCGATAGTACAGTAATATCATCTATATAAATGTCTTTATCATCTATAAGTAATGCGCCAATGCAGCTTATTTCTTTAGGGTTTGTAACTTTTTTAAGCTCTATACTTTTCGCTTTTTCTAATTTATAAACCTTTTCAAATATCAATTCTGTCAGTTCTTTAATGGCCGTAAGTTTGGTATTCCCTTCGGCAAGATCTATCATTTTAGACCCTGTACCACTGAGGGTTATATAACCGGGAGCTTTAATTTGTTTAGCCACCATTAACTTAGCAATGTGATAAATAACAGAACTGTAAAAGAGTATGAATATGATCCTGAACTCAGTATCATTTAACAGCGAATTATTAAAAGAAAAATCTTTACCCTCTATTTTTAATCGGTCGCTTTTTTCTATAGAGAACAGGTATGATATTATGTCTTCTGATTTTTCGATATCCTGAAATGAGAACCAGTTTGCCAGTCCTTTTTCTTCTATAATTTTACCGTATTTTTTCACAAAACCATTAATACCCGATGATCGCCCTATGTAATCGCCAAAAATTGAATTTGCCGCAAACCTAAACGACGTTAAAACTTCGGGTTTATCATTTATATAAATAACAACATCTGTAGTTTCTCCGCCGATGTCAATAGATATAACCGAGTTTTCTCCGGCAACAATGCCTTCTTTTTTGTTGAAATAGTAAAATGGCGCAACACTTTCAGATAGTTTTTGTGGGGTGTGCTTTATACCAAAGTATTTTTTAAAAAGCTTATCCCAGCTTTGTTCCATTTTGTTCCTGCGGCTCTCTGTCATGCTCGAAGGATAAAGCCATATTAGTTTTGTAGATAAAAGGTCGCCACCGTTAAGCAATACCTTATTCCTGATTAGTAATAGCAGGTTCTCAAAATAAGCTTCTATAACTTTAATACCACCATTATTTTGTATATCGCTCCATTTAAGGTTTGTTTTTACCTCTGCATTGTGGGGAGTAAGATGTTTTTCATACAAAAAAGGTATGTTGAAATCAGATAGCGCATACACAATATCGGTAAGGTCTATACCCTTTTTAGAGCTGATTGCTGTTCTTTGCGGAAAATGGATTTCTGTACCTTTTTCTATAATTTCGGGTAAGAATTCGTGCGGAATTAAATCGATTAGCTGGTTAGCCCGTATAGCATTTAGAGCCTTTATTGTTTCAGGATTATTGGGGTCATGCAGTGTGGCAATTTGTATGTCAGCCGTAGTAATTTCTAAAGATTTTGGTTCGCCATTGTCTTTACGGTACTCTACATGCGTATTTGTAGTGCCAAAATCTACAGCAAATGTAAACTGTGATGTGCCTTGTAACGCAGATGGAAATCGGGGTATTATAATACCTCTTGTCCATTTGTTTTTAATTTCGATATAGTCAAATCCTTCCTCAAGTACATAGTAATCAGATGATATATTGTCATTCTGTTTTTCACTCCTTTTCTTAACTGCCTTTTCTTTAACCTGTTTATTTTCCAGGTCTTTAAAAAACTGTAAAGTATAGCTGTTATGCTTGGTGTGCTCCTGTATATCACGGTCCATTAAAGCTATACGATAATGATTGTCACTATCTTGTGCCAGTTTTAAAAACGGGTAAAGTGTAAGGCCAAACTGGTTATCTATAATAGCGCCACGGTTGCGGGAAATATCGGGTTCTGCAATTTGGTAATCGTTTGCAGGCGTGTAATATAATCTTTCGTAAGTAATGTATTTGTTGTTTTGTATGGGCACCCTAAGGGTAACATTTACACCGCCGGTAGCCATTTGTTTTATTTCTATGGCCTTTTTACCATCGGGCATTGTTTTTTGTAGTGCTGCAACATCAAAATAATTAAAATACTCTGTTTTAACGGGTAATAAATACCCCTTAGTTACATCGCCGGAGGCCATAGTAAAACCACCGTCAAAAAACTTATCTTTATGTATAGGATATACAGTGCGAATAATATAGGGTTCTAAAAAATCGCTTATGGTTAAGTAAGGATATTTTTTACCATCAAAAGGTAACGTACGTTCTTTTAATGGCCGGTTATCTGTATAATCGGCTTTGTTATTTCTATCCCAAAAGTCAGATGTGTACAGGGTTTTCTCGGCATATGCATCTACGGGCAGTACTAATGGTTGTGCCGTTTTATTATCCTTAGATGCTGCAATTATAAAACCACTGGTAGCTGGGGCGGCATCTTTCTTTTTGCGCAGGTCAAAACCTAAAATTTCTACGGGTGTGCCCGCTGTACCTGCTGTAAGCCTTTCAAAATCCGATTCAAATTCGGTTTTGGTATAACTGTTTATTATGTTTTTTTGTTCGGCTGTAAGCAATTCAAAATTGTAATCTAAATAGTTGTCTACAGCCTTTAATTTTCTTGAAAAATCAGGCATATTACGCTTTAATCCATAGATGAATTTTTGGTACTCAAACTCTCTTTTATATAATGGCTGGTAAGTGTCGTCAAAAGCAATGTCTTTGCCAAACGGAATATTTACATATTTTAAATTATTTGCCGATGTAAAAAACAAACTTGCCGGAGATGTGCCGCCAATAATATTAAGGGGCTTAGGGCCGGCTTTATAATTTAAAAGATACAACTGCTCTGTTTCGTTAAAATTATAAGCATAGGCATCCTGCTCTAAATACAGTTTTAATGTGTCGCCCAGTAGCCTGTGCCTTGTATTAGCCGATTGCAGTAAGGCATCAAGGTCTTTGCCTTTATCCCACACTATAACATTAACCTTATCATGCAGCTTATCTATATTAAAAAAAATCTCGCCTACATCAAAACAGTCCGATACCATTTTGTGATAAATGGTATTGCCATCAATTTGCTTGCTATTTACTATATGTTCAAATGCTGTTTTAACCAGATCTATCCGCGCAAAAGGGCTGGGTATAGAGGTTATTTCTTTTTTTGCGGTTGCACCGGCAGGATCCTTAATGGCATCTATGGCGTTTTTACCATAAGCTGTAGATGTTTGCCAGTCTTCTATAGCGTCGCTTCCGTTATGAAATCTGAATACTTTTGCCATGCTTATTAAAATTTATATTTTTCTGAAACCAGGGTTTCTGTAGTATTATGAAATAAGTTCATGAAACGCTGCTCCGGCGAATCGTTATTTTTTAGTTTTTTTTGAGTTTTGTTAAGTACATTGTTGTACTTGTGGTAGTTCTTGTTAATATCAAAAATGCTATTTTCGGGCGTTATGCCTTTCACCATTTCAAAAAGATTAGTGTCATTAGCATTTAAATTAAACGGAGAAAACCCACGCTGGTTAGTACCCATCTCTGTAAGCCATTCTAAAAAATACTGGTTAAAAGTGCGTAAGTGGCTGCTTAAAAAAGGCTGTGTTACAAAACTTTGCAAGTTTATAACCTTTGCCCAGTCCTTATCTATGCCATCATCCATTTTATTGATACAATACAGGGTAAAGAGCATGTATTGGGTAAGGGGCTTTTTTAGGGCATGCTGCGCGGCAAAACCTAAATTGCTATATATGATGCACGGCACATTTTCTTTAATACCAAACTCTTTATAAATAGGGTTCTCTGCTTTGCCATGTATATTTACAAGCGCTGTAGCAGGCAGGGCTGCAAAATCTATTATGGCTAGTGCGGCGGCAACTTCCAAAAAATGTGCGTCGTTTTTTTGCGATACACTTCCTTCATGGTTAGGGTAATCTTTTGTAATATCGTCTCCGGCATAATACAAAGCATTTAATGAGTTATTACCACTCACGTTCTCTTCATAATAAGATAAGGCGGCTTTTGTTTTAGATATAAACGATGATTTATCTATTTTGCTTTCTTCGTTTGGGGCTACACCAAAGTAGGGCAAGAGTGTAATTGCCCCTACAGGAGCATCCTGTAAAAGTTTAGACGCGGCAATGGATGAATCTGCATTACGGATATTTTTTAGTAATAGAGGAAACCCGGCAGCACCCGTGCCGCCAAAAATTGAACTGATTATAAATATCCGGTCATTTTGTGCAAATGATGAAGCAAATGCTTTAAAATCTGCCGATTGCTTAAACTGGTTTAATACTACACTGCCTATATTTGGGTTGCCTTTAAAGCCAACTTCCATATCGGCATCAAGATTATCTTCGCTAAATAAAAGGCTTATCAATGCTTTATTGTTCTCATCAAGGCTGTTATATTCTATATAATCTTTAAAGCGTTCATTTTTTATATCACTTAAAAGCAGTTTAAAATTTTGACAAACATTAGTGATTTTTGTTTTAAAAAATTTGTTGTCATCAGCATCTGTAAAGCTCAGGCTATCGCGCAGGTGCTGGTAGTTTTTAAGTATGTCTATAGTGCGGGTTACATCGCCATTTGCCTCATCCGGGTCTATAATTATGGGCACAACCTCAAAATCGTTAATGTTTACTCCGGTAGCCAGTAACATAGTAAGTGCCTTGATAACACGGGAGCCTGTGCCCCCTATGCCGAAAACATATAATTTTGCCATAATTTAAAATGGAGTTCGTGAAGCAGAGATGCTTTTAAGTTTAAAGATTAGTGAAAATAAAAAGCTGAAAACAACTGCCCAAAGCACATTTACCATAGAAAATGTAAAGTATTGCGAAAAAGTGTAGGCATTACCGGGATCGGCATTATCAAGGGCAGACATACTGCTCATGTAAGCCACCGTAAAATTAATTACGGCAATTAACAGTAACCATAAAAACCAGTAACTTCGCTTGTGCATATTGCCATAATTAGAAAATATATAATAATATAAGGCTTCCATTATAAGTGATGTAAACAGCATTATTAAACCTATAGAGGTATAAGCATCTGCCGAAAACATAGCATTAGAAAATACGTTTATGTAAAACAGATTTAAAGGAGGGAAACCTTCATAAATCATTTCGAAAAAGCTTGCCATAAGGTTGTTATTTATTGGTTTATTTTGATGTTTATTTTAAAATAGCTGACTGGTTTAGCCTCTTTTTGATACGCCTGGCTTATACCTTCTATCAGGTATTTAAACCCAAAAGTTTTGCTGCCCAGGTTATTAACATCGGTATCGTCATTTGTACTGCTATCATATATCCATTTAGGAATTTCATTTTTCAGGCTAAATTCTAGATCAGTATATTGTTTTGTAGTTGCTTCAAAATGGATAATGTGCGTGGGAGTTTTTCCTGATTTTTTTATAAGGTTTACAGAAGCCGATTTCAACCCGATTTCGGTATAAGGTGTGATTTTTTTTATTTTGTAATTACCCGCCGTAATGGTGTAACTATTAGGGTTTGTTGCCACATCTTCTTCTACAGGTATGCTGCTCATGTCTACAGCAACAGAAAAGGTAAATACCTTACCATCGCGATCGCCTGCCTGTATATCTTCCATACCCCCGACAGATCCACCATCTGAAAATTTGCGTATTGGTCTAAAGCCTGAAGAATTATTGGTGCTTAAAACGGTGTGGTAAACCGACTGTTTATTATATGCAGAAGATAAAACCACTTGGTTTTGATATCCTTTAAGTTTGCGGATATTAATATTATTATAAAAGAAGCCAGTGCTGCCGGGCGCTCCTAAAACACTTATATAATAAGGCCTGGGCTGAACTGTTTTTTGTTTAATATTGTTTTTAGGATAATAATAACCATTAAACAAGGAATTGAATTTTGCAATTATTGTTGTAATATCATTACCCTGAAAAACATCTTTTGTAAGACTTCTTTGAATTTCGAGTTTACCTGTTGTATCCTCATCTCCCGAAATAGAATAGATACAATCTGATATTAATATAGAAATGGTGTTTTTAGGTGTTTTTTCTATTATTAGTCTTAATATCTCATTTATATCACTGCTATATATATCACCTACTTTAAGTTTTTCGGGTGTTAGCGTGCGGGGGTATTGTGCAACGTTACCTTTAAAAGTTACGGGGTATATCCGGGTATTTATAAAGTGCAGAGAAATATTTTTCTTCCCATAAATACTTCCTGTGTGTACTAAAAGCTCTGTAAGTGCAGTTTTATATTCTGTATCGCCATTTGCGTAACCAAATATGCTTCCTGAATTTTCTATATAAACATTTACAATATCATTTTTATGATTGGTTACGGGCGCAAGCCTTACTTCAAAACCAAGACTTTTAAGGTGCTCAATAAGCTTAATTTCATCTAATACACCTGCGGCATAAAATTTTTTAAAGGCCCTGTCGTCAGCAAATAAATCTACTTCGGTTTTAAGCTTGTTAAACTCTTCCTGATTAATATGCTTATCGCTTTGTGCAAAACCGGTAGCTGTGTCATTAAAAACATCAAGGTCAGTTTTACAACCGGTAAAAATCAGAGAGGTGAAGAGTAGTAAGGTTAGTAATTTTATTTTCATGGTTATTTAATTATTATACATATGTTCCCCGTTTTTACATCCAGTACATCTATATTGTGCATTATTTTATACAAATCGTCTAATAACAATTGGGTAGTATTATTATGGTTAATTGTTATACTGGCTGTAGTGCCGGTAAGTGTGTAAGACATGCTGTTTGTTTTATCAAGCAACCGCAGTTTTTTTAAAATATCCTGTGTAAGGCTATAATTTACATTTGAGGCCTGTAATATGGTTTGTTGTACTAAATCCGGATTATCTGTTTTGTATTCGTCTGTAATGGCTGCTTGTGTTATTGCAGTTATGCTAGTACTTGCCCGCGTTACATTATTAACCCGTTCTGGCACTGATAC
>JAZKDS010000392.1:0-4901 GCA_040387455.1 Bacteroidota bacterium | reverse complement strand
TAAACCAACCGTACAAACAAAAATCCCACGCTGAAGAGCGTGGGATTTTTTATTTTAGGGATAGGCGGTGTGCGTGAGGGATGGCAGCGGAAAGCCCGCAGCGCAGCGAGGACTTGCAGCGTACAGCCCGACCCGCAGGGGTACGCCATAGAATTTAGTGTTCAGTGTTCAGGTGGCAGCAAGTAAAGGGATGTGAAATTAACCACTTTGGCTTAAGGACTACTATATGGACATATTTATTAGATTTTTACCACAAAGGCACAAGGTCTTTGCACTAAACCCATTAAGACAACCACCTAAAGGTGGAAGGACACAAAGCCGAGTGTTTTTAATAGCGTAATCAGGATGCAAAGTATAGCACCTGGGCTTAAGGACTACTATATGGACATATTTATTAGATTTTTACCACAAAGGCACGAGGTCCTTGCACTAAGCTCACTACGATGGCCACCTAAGGTGGAAGGACACAAAGCTGAGTGGGTTTAATAACGTAATCAGATGCAAAGTATTGCCACCCCTCAGGAGGGGAATAACTTCACTCTTTTTTTGCCTTTTGCCGTAACGTTTCTGCGCTGCGGTTGAAATGGAAGAGTGGGCTTTTGTTTGTAAATGTTCTTTTGCCTTGATGCAAAAGAACCAAAAAATCAAGGCAACAACCCCTTATGCTACAAAATAGCGGCAGCGGCTAAAAGATTTGAACTCGCTGCGCTCAAACAGCAAATCTTTCATGACGCCGTTGCCGCTATTTTGTTTAACGCAACGGGCTTTAAGGCCGGGCTTCACTCTTGTCGTACAATGAAACCGAAAAGCCTTGATGTGAATTAACCAGCCCAGCTTTCAGCCGCCCCCTCAAAAGGGGAATAGCTTCGCTCATGTTTTGGGTACGAAAACATCAAAACAAATTCTTCTTTTTAAACAGTAGTACGCCGGCTATAGAAATTACAATAGACAGCAGTGCTATTATCCAGAGGCCGTGGGTGTTTTGCTGCAGGCTGTTGGGCACGTTCATGCCATAAAAGCTGGCAATAAGCGTGGGTATCATAAGTATGATGGATATAGACGTGAGCCGTTTCATGATAACATTAAGGTTGTTTGATATTACCGAGGCATAGGCATCCATAGTGCCGGTAAGGATATCGCTGTAAATATTAGTCATGTCCTGGGCCTGGCGCAGCTCAATCTCTACATCTTCTACCAGGTCGGGGTCAAAGGTGTCGCGGCAGGGCTTAAGGTTTTTAAGGCGGCTAAACAGCATTTCGTTGCCCTTAAGCGATGTGATGAAAAACACCAAACACTTTTCTATTTGCAGCAGCGCCTGGAGGTCTTCGTTGCGGATTGATTTTTCGAGGCTGTCTTCGGCGGCTTTAATGAGCAGGTTTATTTGCTTGATGTATTTTTGAAACCATATGCCACTGCTTAGCAGAAGGCGAAGCACCAGGTGGTAGTGGTCCTGGGTTGCAATGTTTTTGCGCTGGGTATAGGTTACGAAATCGGGCAGGAGGTCGTTTTCGGCAAAGCAGATGGATACAAACATATCGTCTTTAAACACGATGCCCAGGGGCGCGGTGTTATAGGGCAGGCGGTCATCGTTGCTTTTGTAGGGTATGCGCAGTATTATGAGCTGCCAGCCGTCTTCGTGCTCCATGCGGGGGCGCTCATCCATATCCTCAATATCGTTATAAAACGCTTCGGGAACTTTTAAATCGTTGAGCAGGAATTGTTTTTCAGTTTCGGTAGGGTTAACAGCGCTTATCCATCTGGCTTCTTTTAAGGTTGTTACAGGTGTTAACCCGGCATTTGTGGTGAAGTAGTTTACCATTTGCTTTCCGTGTGTTTTTAAGACAGGGAAATGCATATGGCAATGCCCCGGCTTAGGTTAATTGTATGTCCGTATGACTGTCGTCCATATCAGGTTTTGATATTTTTTTTGCAAAGGTAAGGAAAAAGGATATTTGGATATTTGGTTGTGGGATTATTTGTTTGGGCTATAACGACATAAAAAAAGCGCCGTGAGGCGCTATACTATTGTTCGGTGGCTACATACCGTGCATCGGCGGGCAGTACATGTCCGCATTTATCGCAGGTGCGTAATTCTGCGCTGTTATAAAAATGTTTGTAGTGCGGCAAAAAGTCTTTCTCAATGTTATTGAGTTCAAAAAACACTTCATACAGCTTGTGGTTGCAGTTGTCGCAAAACCACAGCAGGCCATCGGTAAAGCCGCGGCCGGCACGCACGCGCTCTATTACTAATCCAATAGAACCCTCGCTGCGCACGGGACTATGGGGCACTTTGCCGGGGTGCAGGTACATATCGCCGGCGTTCAATTCCATTTCCTTACGCTCGCCCTCATCCTGTACTATTACTTTTATGCTGCCTTCCAGCTGGTAAAAAAGCTCTTCGGTTTCGTTATAATGGTAGTCTTTGCGGGCATTGGGGCCGGCTACCACCATTACTATATAATCGTCTGACGCGGGATAGATGTTTTTGTTGCCCACCGGCGGCTTAAGCAGGTGGCGGTTTTCGTCTATCCATTTGTTCAGGTTAAAAGGCTTCATGAGTGCCATGGGTATATTTTTTAATTTAGATTAAAGGTAAGGGTTTTTTGTGAGGCTGTAAATGATATTAGTCATGTTTGTGGTTGTAGGTTGTCGGTTGTTGGGAGCCTGTCTTTACAAAACTGTTATCCATAAAAAAACCGCGCTATGTGCGCGGTTAAGTTTATGTTATTTTTGTTCCTTAATAAGGTACAGGTAAACCGGGAAGTGATCGCTAAAGCCTACTTCGCCGTTTGAGTTGCGCAGCGGGTAGCCTTTATACTGTCCGCCGGGCTGCGTCATAAAGGTTTTGTTGTATACACCGGCTTTCCAAAAGCGGTATGTGGTATAGTCTTTTTTAATAAGTGGCTCGGTAACAATCATCTGGTCAAACAGGTCCCACGCATCGCGGTACGCCAGTGTGCCTATGCCCTTATTGCTCATTTCTTCCATTGGGTTAAACATGCCTTTTTCTTTAACCTCTTCTTTATGGGCTTTAGCGCCTAATACCTTTTTAACGCTGTTGTTATACGGGCCATCGTTAAGGTCGCCCATGGTAATAAGCTTAAGGTTAGGGTTTATGGCATAAAGCGAGTCGATGGTTTTTTTGTTAAGTGCAGCGGCAGCCTCACGGTTAGGGCTGCTCTTTTTTTCGCCACCAGAGCGCGATGGCCAGTGGTTAACAATAAAACTTACTTCTTCGCCATCTAAAAGGCCGGTAACCAACAGCTGATCTCGGGTAAAAATGCGACCCATATCGTCTATGGTTGTTTGGTCTTCTTTATCGTCGGCGGTTTCGGCCTCATTTTTTTTGGCCGCAGCAAGCTTGTCTTTATCGTATATATAAAGCGGTATGTTTTTGTAGCTTGTAGGCTTAAAGTGCTTGGTTTGATACAGCAGGCCCACATCTATACCCCTTTTATCGGGGCTGTCAAAATGGATAATACCATAGCCTTTATCGGCCAGTAATGGTTCTTTGATAAGGTCTTCCAGCACCTGGCGGTTTTCTACTTCGGCCACACCTAAAATAGTAGGTGCATGGCCCGGGTTATCTGTACTGCCCAGCTGCGATATTACTTTAGCCAGGTTGGCCAGTTTTTTCTTGTATTTGGCGCCTGTCCAGTGTTGTTTGCCATCGGCAAGCCACTCTTCATCATTAGTGTGCGGGTCGTTTATGGTGTCAAACAGGTTCTCTACATTATAGAACGCAATAGTGTGCACCTTAAACTTCTTATCTTGTGCTTTTGTAGTAAACACTACCAGCAACAGGATGAACAGGATACGAAAACGATTTATCATTATATAACAAATATTAATTTAACGTGAAGTTTTATAACAAAACAGGTGCCAAAGGTAAATATTATTTTTAAATGCTTTACATTTGCCGCCGTTAAGAAATATTTAACTTAGCAACAAACGGAATAATCTTTAATTTTATTTATGAAAAAGTTAGTACTCAGTCTTTTATTCGTAGTACAGGCCGTGTGTGCATGGGCACAGGAAGCGGCTTCAGTGCAGGGTAAGGTAGTAGACTCCAAGACGCAAAAGCCTATCGAAAACGTGGTGGCTACGCTGGAGGGGACCGCGCAAACCGCACTAACCAATGCCGAAGGTATTTTTGTTTTTAATGATGTTAAAGCAGGCAGCCTTCAGCTTGTGGTAGCCACTACAGGCTATGTGCCGCAAACTTTTACCCTTGAGGTAGAAGCAGGGCAAAAGCTTGACCTGGGCGTAGTTGCCCTTGAAGATGACATTACCAGCGAACAGCAGCTTAGCCTTATTACTATTACTGATAACGACCTGGGTGATGACAACTCGGGATCTGAAAATACGGCAGGCCTTTTGCAGGCAAGCCGCGATAACTTTCAGCAGGCAGCCGCTTTTAACTGGGGCCTTGCACGTTTTAGGATACGTGGTTTAGATAATGAATACAGTACCACCATGATAAATGGTGTTGTAATGAACAAAATATATGACGGAAGGCCACAATGGAGCAACTGGGGTGGGCTTAATGATGCCACTCGTAACCAGGAGTTTACTATGGGTAGTGCACCGTCTGACTATACTTTTGGTAACATATTAGGTACACAGGAAATAAACACACGTGCCAGTGTATACAGGCCGGGTGCAAGGGTGTCTTTTAGTGGTGCTAATACCAGTTATGACTGGAGGGCCATGGCTACTTATGCCAGCGGTTTACAGGCTAACGGATGGGCTTATACCGTATCGGCTTCGCGCAGGTGGGCCCAGGAAGGTTATTTTGAAGGTACAGACTACAGCGCAAACTCATTTTTTGCTGCTATAGAAAAAAAGATAAACGACAAGCACAGCATTAACTTTACCGGTATATATGCACAAAACAGCAG
>JAZKDS010000391.1:14330-16036 GCA_040387455.1 Bacteroidota bacterium | reverse complement strand
ATAATTTATTACATACTGTTGTGTATGTGTATTTGCCTGACCCGTATTCCAGAAATCCTGCCACACACTAAAATCGTTAATAGGGGTATTATCTTCTTTTAAATAATTACGTACAATATTGCTGGTAGCCACAGAGTAATTAAGCTTTAATGACTTGGTAAGATTATAATTAAAACCGTACTGGTAATTAAAGAAATAGTTTCTGCGGTATAGTGGCGAAATAGGGATACCCTCTACATCTACATTACGGAACTGCTGCTTGTTGTACTGCCTTAAAATGTTAGAACTGAAAGACAGGTTGCTTGGCAGGTAGTTAAAGTTAAAATCGCTAAGCAGTTTCCAGTACTGGCTTTTTTTCATAAAGGCAGTATTTTTAAACGGCTCAACCGGCTTGTTCTGGAATGTAAAATTATAATCTGCCGATGCCCTTACCTGCTGGTCCAGCATACTTTCTATCTGGTAATCATGGTGGTCTGTTTGATTGTAAGAATATGAAAGCGTTACATTTTCAACATCATATACATGCGGTTTTTGCTCTGCCGAACGCTCTTTTTTAGCTCCTATAATATTAATACTCTTTATCTTAGTGTAATCTACAGCCCTGTTTTTAATATTTTCGCGGGACGCTTGGTCGTTAGTAATGCTTAACAACTGGTCAAGCTCAACATCCTGATAAAAAGGGTCGTACTCCGGCGTAATGGTTTCTTCGCCCACACTGTAGCTAAAGGGCAGGTTTATACCCCATTTTTTAGGCAATAATTTACCAGCGTTAACATTGGTTACCAGGTTATACTGCTTGCGATCTTCCCTGCTGCGCTCGTTAGGGCTTTGCTCTACCGTACCAAAACCTATGGTACTCATGTTACCTGTAGCCGAAAGCGTAGCAAAGTCAGCAAAGTTTGTATCCATACTGGCTGTGGCCGCCATACCGCCTTTATTATCCATATCGCTAAGGCGAAGCTCATTAAACCATACTTCACCCCTTACGTGGCGTGCGCCGGCCTGATTTGCTTCGTAGGCATTTTTAACACCTACCATTAAAGTACGTACATAACCAAAGTTAGGGTTACCCTTTATACCAATGGTTATTTTTCCGTCAATGTCATACCAGTATACCCCGTTAATATCCGGTGTGCCTGCCTGTGCCCGTAGCATCCTAATTTTTAAGGCCGTAAGCTCCTCAAGCGGAATCATCAGGTCGTTAGGCCACACCTCTTCGGCACTAATTGCATTGAAGGCCGTTACATCAAGCTTCATCTCCACCTGATAAAAGTTATCTACAAAGTCATTACCAAACCTAACAAAGGCTTTAAGCTCATCATTATTTAGGGCATTTGATTCGGGTGTTTCAGAGTCTGCCGAGCTCGAAAGTGCTTCGGCGTGGAAGAACATGCGTAGTTTTTTGTACTGACGCATATCTACATTCACGTTTTTAAACACCGCACGAGAATCGCCTGGCTCAAGGCCGCTGTTATTTGATGTAGACCCGGTAGTAGAGTATATCCTTAAGGAAAGTGCCTGCTCATTTTGATTGATAACTGCATTGTTACTATACAACTGCTCGCGCATTACACCCGGAGGCGATACATAACCTATTGGCCTTTTTTGTGCATTCTCCTGTACGCTTAAAGAAACCACATCAAAACCGGTTTCATCTATAAGGTCATCATCGTCACCACTACCATCAGGTTCATCAAAAGAGTTGG
>JAZKDS010000391.1:0-14281 GCA_040387455.1 Bacteroidota bacterium | reverse complement strand
ATACGGTCTGTTGCAGAGGCATCTACCTCTACCGGCACTTTATAAAGCAACCAGCGGGCATCGGTTGTACCGCTGCCATCGGCAAGTTCTATACCAGGGGTAATCCTTTCGTCAACAAGGTAGCCGCTGCCTATAACGGCATCCGGCTGTATGTTAATTGTATACCTGTAATAGGCATCTATGGTATTCATGGTATTATCCCTGTTAATGTCTTCGGTATCCGGCAGCGTGGTGTTACCACGGTTAACGTTACCTACATCTACCGGGCTGTTGCCTTGGGTACCATTGTAGTTTTTATATCGGTCAATAACATTACCGGTAGCACTTAAATAAAACTGGTAGTTATCCTGCGCAGGGTCGTCTTCACCTGAATATTGAGGGAACATTGCTCTTTCTTCATCATCCAGTATACCGTCATAACCGGCATCCTGAAGTGTGCGGTTGCCCGAATCGGTATCAAAAGCATAAATTAGCGACTGCGAAACCGGCACTTCACCCCATACAGTAGTAAAGGTTGTAGATTGCCCATCGGTACCCGGAAGGCCGTTTTCATACTGCTTCCTGTTATCTTTTAATATATCTTCAGATATTTCACCTAAGTTAATTTCCAGCACACCGGTATTGGTAGGGTCTATACCCGGGTCATTGGTGGTACCATAATACGGGTCGAGCACCCAAAACTGAATATATTCTACGTTGGTCTGCTCAAAGTTTGTAGAGGTTATGGGCCTTGTAATACCCGCCCAGTTAGTTACAGCCTGGGCTTCAGATATACCGTTTACATATTGAGGATTATAGTTATAAGGACCCCTTTCCTGCGGAAAGTATGAAAGGTCTAATGTTGATACTACCGTACTTTGGCCGGGCACCACATCGGTTTGCGGGTAAAGCTCCTGAAAGTAAATACGCCTGGTGCGGTTAGTAGAAAGGTCTGTATTGCTTATACCATCTGGCAAAGAGCTGGGCACATAAAAGGTAGGGTCTATGGTATACCATGACATTTTACTTCTTTTATAGCCTGTAGTAATATCATTAACTGGAGGGTTAATGCCATTAATTACAGGTACGCTCGATAAGCTCCATCCGCTAAAAGAGCGCATGTCTATAGTGGTCTGAGAACCCTCAAAATCGTCTACATATGTAGTAGCCTCGCCATTAAACTGGTCTGCCTTGCTGGCGCCCGGCTTAAGGTAAGCTATCTCTCCCCTGAACGAGAAGTTAGAAGGCACATCGGTATCTACATTGGGTAGTTTGTTTACAAGCCTTGTAAAAAAGGGCACTTCTGTGCTATAGACTGTATTAAGGCCAAAAATAGTATTGTTTACCGATTCCTGCCCGTAGTTGGTTTTGTTAGTAAACGGCCTTTCGGACATGTTGATTACCGTACCGCCTACTAAAAACTTATCATTGAATTTGTGCTCTACGTTTACACCTGCAAAACGCCTTGTTTGCTGGCCAAAAGTGGCATTATTTTCTACCGAAACCTCTATTTGCTGGTTTGAGGCCGCAAGCGATGGGTCAAGTATTTGTACCGTACCCATTTGGTAGTTTACGGTATAATCCTGGCCTTCTACAAGGGTACGCCCACCTGCCGTAACCACGACCGACCCCTGTGGCACATTGAATGCACCTAAAGAGATACCGTTGCTGCCGGTAGACTTATAGCTACCCTTAAGCTGGAATTTATTTTTTTGGCTGTCCTGCTGCGCATCGGCCTGGGTACTTTTATATAATTTACGGAAAACGTATTTTTTCTGATTGGCGTTATAAGATGTTTCAGTAGCATCTACATAAGATTCTAAAGGGCTGTCGACTAATTTATCAAACAGGTATTCACCAAAAGGCTCTACGGTTGTAAATATAATACGCCCGTTTTGGGTATCTACCGTTAAGCCCGGTATAAAGTCAAAAAAGCCATCGCCACCCGTTTGCGGGTCGTTAGTATAGTTAAGGCGGTCTACGTTAAACACACGTAATAGCGGGGTATCGGCTATTACATCTTCCGCGGTAGGCACTGGCGGATCAGGAAAACCTAAAATAGGAGCTCCATTAACATCTTCAGCCGGTTTAATGTAGTTTATAGGAGAAGGATCTGTATACAATATATTAAACCTAAAGTCTTCCTGACTAAGCTGGTAAGCATTAGGCAGTTGGTAGATGTTTTTCATCATCAGGTCCCAAACGGGCTCATTAACATTAACCAGGTTACTCTTAAGCATTTTAAGTATAAGCGTTTGTGTGCTTACGTTAGCTGTAGATCCATCATTATTGGTATCTACTACCGTAGCATCTACACCATCGGTACCAAATTCACCTACCTGATATACATCGCCACCTACGGTATACTGATAAGCTACGGCAAGCACCTCGTCATTATTCAGCTTTTGATTAAGCGATATATAACCCAACTGAGAATGATACGTATACTCGTTTGTACTTAGTTTACGTGCATTTTCAAGTTTAGAATAGTCACGGCCTTCCGTTGCTGCAAGGCCATTGGTAAAGCTACCGCCATCTACCGTTACAATTTGTCGGATGCCCGAAGTAAGCCAGCTGCCCACACCTATTTTAGTAGGGTCAAGCCTGTTGTTACCGTTATCCGGAAAACTGTTAAACTGCGATGTAAAAAACGCAGGGTTACCCGTAAAGCCTATAGTCTGGTCTGTAATATCAATACCACTTGTATTACTTGCGCCCTTATTTAAGGGCGATTCACCTAAATCCTGAAGCGCTATAATGTTACGCGCATTATTTTCGGTAGCATTTATACGGTTTTGCCTGTTAGTAACCCAAACTTCAACACGGGTTATCTGTACACGGCTGTCTATTAACGGATAAGATCTTAATGAGTTATCATATCGGTTACGGAAGTACTGCGAAAGGAAGAAGTGCCTGTCGGCATCGTACTCCATACCAAAAATGGCAAACTCCTGAAGCGTACCGCCGCCTTGTGCCGTAACACTCTTGGTCTGCGATTTTTGTTCAGAAAAAATACCCGTTATGGTTGTTTTGCCAAACTGAAATTGTGCCTTAACACCAAAAAGGCTTTGTGCACCCCTTATTAATGAGTTTGATAGCGGAAAGCTAACATTACCCACCTCAATATTTTGTATAATATCATCTTCGGTAGGTGTATACTGTAGCTTTATAAGGTTTTGAAACGCAAATGTACTCTCGGTATCATAATTAGCATTAACATTAAGCCTTGTACCCACTTTACCCATAAGGCTCATGCTTATACGCTGGTCAAAGTCAAAGGTAAATGTGCTGCGGTTACGCGGAGAAAGCGATGGGTTATCCTGCTTTGTATAACGCATACCAAGGTCCATCTCTACAGACCCCTGTGGTTTTACATCTATGGTATTTCCGCCAAAAATGGTTTCAAAAAAGCTTGAGTTTACATAATAGCGCGGCAACAGGTCTTTTTGCTGTTCTTTAGTAGCATTAGGATCCAGCGCCTTAGATTTTTCGCGATAATAATTGCGCATGTTTTCGCGCAATACCAGTTCCTGGTATTGTTCTGGTGTTAATATAACCGGATAGGTAATATTAAAGCCCTCAAACGTGCTGTTAAGTATATAGCGGTTGCTAATAGGGTCATACGTATAAGCATCTACAATACTTGCAGGATTGCCTACTTCTACTTTACCTGTGTTATACCCCGGCACAGTATCCTGTGCCTTTTCATACTCTTCCTCTTCGGTTACCTGGGCATTTGCAACAACACCAAAGAACAGAAAAATAACAGAAAGGGTATATTTTATTTTAACGATATATTCTTTAGAGTACTCTGTTTTCAAAAGACTATAAGTTTTTTAATGCTTGTTTTATAATTGCCTCTACGGTTGCGCCCGGTGTTAATGTGAGCACTTTTTCAACGGCTTTTTCTGCCAATTTCCTGTTAAAGCCTAACACCTCCAAGGCAGATAACGCTTCATCCCTGTTTGTATTGTAGCCGGAATGAGAAACTTCTTCCAAATCATACAGTTTTAACACTTTATCCTTCAGGTCGAGTATTACACGCTGGGCAGTTTTTGTACCAATACCCTTAATACTTTGTATAACTCCTACATTATTTGATGCTATAGACTGTATTATATGTTTAGGATCTAACGATGACAGCATGGTCCTGGCCGTGCCCGACCCTACGCCCGAAACCGATATAAGCAGTTTAAACAACTCTCTTTCTGCCTTTTCTGCAAAGCCAAAAAGTGTATGCCCGTCTTCTTTTATCTGTAAAAAAGTATATAGTTTTATGCTCTCTGAATCAGGAAGCAAAGAAAATGTGTGTAGCGAAATATTAACCTGGTAGCCTACCCCGTGGCAGTCTATCACCAACTCTGTAGGCGATTTTTCTACCAGTCTCCCCTGTAATTGTGCTATCATATCTGTTTTTTAAGCAATTCCAAAAATAACAAAATTTATGAGACCTGCGCTATGGTTATTTTTTTGCCATCTTAAGGCGCTTTTCTTTTTCCTGGGCATCTACCACTGCAACGGCAGCCATATTTACCATTTCTTCAACGCTGGCGCCCAGCTGCACTATGTGTACTGCTTTTTCAAGACCCATAATTATAGGCCCTATAGATACCGTTTTATTAAGTTCTTTTAACAGTTTATAGGTTATATTGCCCGACTCAAGGTTAGGGAATATCATTACGTTTACCTTTTTGCCCCTTAGTTTACTAAACGGAAATTTATCGGCAAGCATATCGGGATTCAGGGCAAAGTCGGCCTGAATTTCACCATCTACAATAATATCCGGATGATTTTTATGCAGGTAGGCTACTGCCTGCCTTACTTTTACCGCACTTGGATCCTGAGACGACCCAAAGTTTGAAAACGACACCATTGCAATAACCGGCTCAAGGCCAAACATGCGCACAGTACGCGCCGTCATTAAGGCAATACGGGCAAGTTCATCTGCCGTAGGGTTAGGGTTTATAGCCGTATCTGATATAAAAATGGGGCCTTTGCCCGTAAGCATAAGGTTTGTAGTAGCAATTTTTTCTACACCCGCAGAGCGGTCTATAAGCTGCAAAATAGGTTTTACCGAAGCAGGATAATTACGGGAATAACCTGTAATCATGGCATCGGCATCGCCCTGGCTAACCATCATGGCAGCAAAGTAGTTACGCTGGGTCATCATTTTTTCGGCATCCAGCTGGCTTACGCCCCTGCGCCTGCGTGCCTGCCAAAACGTATCGGCATAAGCCAACAGCCTCGGGTGCTTGGATTCTGACCTCGGATCTATAATAGTAACTTCGTTATCAAAGCCTATCTCTTCTTTAAGCTCTTCAATAATATCTTTATTACCTAACAATATGGCTTCGCCAATACCTTCTTCCATAACTATTTGCGCTGCCTTAAGCACACTTAGCTGGTCGGCCTCGGCAAATACAATGCGTTTAGGCGCGCTCCTGGCACGGTTAGTAAGCAGGCGTACCATTTTATTATCGTTACCCAGGCGCTCTAAAAGCTCTTCGGTATACTTATCCCAGTCGGTTATAGGTTTTTGGGCCACACCGCTCTCCATAGCTGCTTTAGCCACAGCAGGTGCCACAACGGCTATAAGCCTTGGGTCAAAAGGTTTTGGTATAATATAATCGCGGCCAAAAACAAGTTTGGTTTCGCCATACGCCACATTTACCTGCTCTGGTACAGATGCTTTGGCTAATTCGGCCAATGCCCTAACGGCGGCCATTTTCATAGCCTCATTTATTTTTGTTGCCCTTACATCAAGCGCTCCACGGAAAATGTACGGAAAGCCCAGTACATTATTAACCTGGTTAGGATAATCACTACGGCCGGTGGCCATAATAACATCTTCGCGTGTGTTAACGGCCACGTTGTAATCAATTTCTGGTATTGGGTTAGCCATGGCAAACACAATAGGGTCTTTAGCCATGCTAAGCAGCATTTCTGACGTAAGCACATTGCCTACCGATAGCCCCAGGAACATATCTGCATCCTTTACAGCCTCTGCCAGCGTTTTTTGTTCACCCGGCTGGGCATAACGCATTTGGTGCCCCAAAAGATCTGTACGGCTTTGTACCAGCATACCGCCTATATCAAACATGGTAATATTCTCTGGCTTAACCCCCAGCAGCACATATAAATTAGCACAGGCCAAGGCTGCCGATCCGGCGCCTGAAACTACTATTTTAAGATTGCCCAGCTCCTTACCGGCAAGGTCTGCCGCATTAATAAGTGCTGAAGACGATATAATAGCCGTGCCATGCTGATCATCGTGCATTACCGGTATATTAAGCTCTTCTACAAGCCTGCGCTCAATTTCGAACGACTCCGGAGCCTTAATATCTTCAAGGTTAACCCCGCCAAAAGTAGGCTCTAAAGCTTTGACGATACTGACAAACTCATCAATATTTTTAGTAGCCAGTTCAAGGTCAAAGACATCGATATCAGCAAAAATTTTAAATAGCAGCCCCTTCCCTTCCATAACCGGCTTACTGGCTTCAGGACCAATATCTCCCAGGCCTAATACGGCTGTCCCGTTAGATATTACGGCTACCAGGTTGCCCTTAGCGGTATATTTATACACTTTATCTTTATCTTTTGCAATTTCCAGGCAAGGCTCTGCAACGCCCGGCGAATAGGCCAGTGAAAGGTCCCTTTGTGTGGCATAGGGCTTAGTGGGTACTACCTGTATCTTGCCGGGATGCGGCTTGGCATGGTAAAGCAATGCTTCCCTCCTTTTGCTGTATTGATTCATTATGTTTGGCTTTTGTACGAAGGTACAAAGGTAACCCTATAGCTTAAACTGGGAAATTTTTAACGCTTTTCTTTTGGTAAATAGCTAAGCATCATTTAGCATATCAGTTTATAGCCATATCCGCGTATGTTTACAATTTCTACAGATGCATCGTTTTGCAACTTTTTGCGCAGTTTTGTTATGTAAACATCCATATTTCGGGTGTTAAAAAAGTTATCGTCGCCCCAAAGTTTTAGTAGTGTGGCCTTACGGTCGAGCACCTGGTTTTTGTGCTGCAATAATAGTATTAGAAGCTGACACTCTTTGTATGAAAGCTTTTCTGCCACACCCCCTGCATTTTGCAATTCCTGTTTCCTGGGCGAAAATACATAACTGCCTATCTGCAGCTCATCGGGGCTTTCGGCAGGCACATCATACACCCGTTTTATAAGCTCTGCAACCCTCAAAAACAGCTCATCAAGGCTAAAGGGCTTGCGCAGATAATCATTACCGCCACTGGCATAACCGGTGGTAACATCTATAATGTCGGCCTTTGCAGTTAAAAACATCATCGGTATTCTACTGCCTGATTCCCTTATTTGTTGCGCCAGCGTAAAACCGTCTTTATGGGGCATCATTACATCAAATATACACAGGTCAAAACTATGGGCTGTAAATAAATCATAGGCTTCCCGGCCGTCAGAGGCAAGCGTAACCTCATAGCCTTTTTTCTCAAGGCTTTCTTTTACCACCTTGCCTAAAAATGGCTCGTCTTCGGCTAAAAGAATACAGTACTGCTTCATAACGGTAAAGTAAGTGTAAAAATGGCTCCCTGTGATGTATTATCGGTTATGGCTACACTGCCCTTATGCATATCGGCCACTTTTTTCACATAGCTCAACCCCAGCCCATAGCCCTTTATATTGTGCACATTACCGGTAGGAATACGATAAAAGGTGTCAAATACTTTTGTGCGGTATTCGGGCGCAATGCCCGGGCCATTATCTGCCACGGCAATATGTAATTTGTTATCGGCTATTATACAGGTAACTGTAATTTTATCACTTGAGTCGCTGTACTTTAAAGCATTATCAATAAGGTTGCCCAATGCCCGGACTAAATGGATTTTATAAGCTTTTAGGGCTACTTGATTACATGGAACATATTCAATTCTTGAAATGTCCTTACCTAAGCCCTGCAACACGCTATCAATAAGACCATTCACATCAACACTTTCTTTGCCTTCGGTTACATTGCCCAGCTTAGCACCTGCCAGTATTTCATCTGTAAGCACATTAAGCTTATTGCTTTGGTACACAATAATATCCAGGTAGTTTTGCTGCTCTTCGGGGCTGTGTGCAAACTGTTTTAATGCCTGTGCGGTAACGCCTATGCTGGTAAGAGGGGTATGTATTTCGTGCGTCATGTTGCTTATAAAGTCGTCTTTAAGGGCATTTAGCTTTTGCTGGCTAAGCAGGGTTTTTATAGTATACCAAAAACACGCCAGCATTATGGCAAACAACAGTATAGAGCCGGCCAATAGCCACTGCAGTTGTTTGAGTAAAAACATATTGGTATCTGTAAGTGTAGCCTGTAGCCATTCTTCTTTTTGAGGGCGGCCTATGGCTATATTCACTTTTTCAGTGCTGACAGAATTTTCAGGGCGTTTTTTCAGGTTGAAAGAAAACGGCAGGTCTATCCCCCTCTTATGCAATGCTTGTTTGTAGCGCTTGCGCAGCCGGTTCATATCATGCGGATCTGTAAATGCCGCCTTATTTATACTATCGCCCAGTTTTTGAGTATAATACCACCCAAAACCCTTTTTTAATTGGTCGGCCACATAGCTATCCATGTGGTCTAAAAATACCTGCCGGGCCTTTGGCGTAAGTGTATTGACCCTTTCGGGGAAGTAATCCAGGCTCATACTTATCTCATTTTGACCGTTAACCGAAGGCACTACCTGCTTTATCTTAAATACCGTTACCTGGTTTTCAGGCTGCCATTTGCACGACAACGTTACAAAAGTAGTATCGGTTAACCAGCCCCTTAACTTTTTAAGCACCGTTTTATGGCGGTCGCTAAACATGCTGTCAACCGCTTCTTCCAGGCCTTCGTTTATATTACGCTCAAATACAGCCGACTCTACCGCATAGCTTTTGTAGCTGTAATACAACTGCAATGCCGTTATACCCGCTACGCATAATGACATCAGTATAAACACCCAGAGTATGCTTCGCTTCATAAGCCAAAAGTAAAATTTAAAACTAAAGGCTGTCATTTCCGTTAACACTAATTAACCCTAATTCGCCCTGGTTAACCCATTTCGTTACAGCTGCCCTTTACATTTGCCCATATCAAAAAAACAACCATGAAAACACTACACATTATTTTCGCCCTGCTTTTAGCTTTAGCGGCGCAGGCACAGGATACGCTTACCAACAAGATTGTTATGACATCTAAATCAATGTCAGACAGTGAAGAAATGCTGCACCTTATGCGTTTTGAGGGAATTGAGTATTTTAAGGTACAGTTTAAGGGCGCTGCACTCAATAATAAACGCTATACTATTGTAGCCAAAGAATTTAAAAACGGAAGGCTGGCAGAGATAGATACCGTATTGAATACAGATATATTTAATTATATAGGTAAAATTCAGGGCGACACTGTAAACGTTACGGTTATGGCTTCTAAGCTGGATAAAAAACACTTGAAGTTAAAGTTTATGTTTGACCGTTTTGAGCTGAATGAGGTATACAAATGCCTGCCTACCGATGATTACAGCCTGCGCGACTATGGTGCCAGTGCATTTGTAACCATTGAGCCTGGCAAGCCGTTTTATGCTTTTGCCTACATATTACCGCATGAAAGCGAAGATGGCAGCAAGCAGTGGTGTGCCGTAGAAAGCAGCGGCAAGGACATAGAAACCTGGGGAAAAGAGTTTGGCATTAAGCACTACATCTTATTTGAAATGCAGTTTTTTGAGTAGTTAACTGCGGGGCTTAAGGAAATCTATGTTTCTTTTAAGCCCCTCAAATTTTGTACGCTTTACAGCCGAATTTTTAAACACCGCCCTAAAAGTCTCTTCGGTAATTTCTTCCCAGTCTTTTTTTGTAAAAGACAGCATATCAGGGTTTGCGTTAAAAAGCGGCTCGCGATGGGGCTTGCTAAAGCGGTTCCAGGGGCACACATCCTGGCACACATCACACCCAAAAGCCCAGTCGTCAAAACTGCCCTTCATACTTTCGGGGATGTTTTCTTTAAGTTCTATGGTAAAATAAGAAATGCATTTAGACCCGTCTACCACATAGGGCTCAATGATAGCCTGCGTGGGGCATGCATCAAGGCAGGCGGTACAGGAACCGCAATGGTCGGTTACGGCATGGTCGTATTCCAGGTCGATATCCACTATCAGTTCGGCAATAAAAAAGAACGAACCCACCTGTTTACTCAGCAGGTTACTGTTTTTACCTATCCAGCCCAGGCCGCTTTTGGCAGCCCAAGCCTTATCTAACACCGGCGCCGAATCTACAAAAGCCCTACCCCCTACTTCACCAATGTTCTCATTAATAGAATGTAGCAGCTCTTTTAGCTTCTCTTTTATAACAAAATGGTAGTCCTGCCCGTAAGCATATTTTGAGATCTTATAGGTGTCAGATGTTTGCTGTTGCTCAGGGTAATAATTTAAAAGTAAAGATATTACGCTTTTAGCACCATCAACAAGCAGGGTTGGGTCGAGCCGCTTGTCAAAGTAATTCTCCATGTACTGCATTTTACCATGGCGGTTATTATTAAGCCAGGCTTCAAGGCGCGGAGCTTCTTCTTCTAAAAAACCGGCTTTAGATATACCGCACGACATGAAACCCAGGCGTTTGGCCTCGGATTTGATGAATTGCGTGTATTTATTTAAATTAGAATTCAGAAATTAGAAATTAGAATGAACTTCACTCAAAATTAGAAGGTTACGCATTTGATCTTGCCTTTACCGTTTTTAACGAACTTACAAATATTGCTGTCAACTGGTTACCTTCATTCCATACAAAATTAAGCATTTGATTATCAACCCACTGCTTAGCTATTATTAATTCCAGCCAATACAACACTTCATCAGCTTCTTCAAGCACAATTTCCATCTTGGCTATAAATTCACGGTCACTTCGAGCGCGACATGCCGCACGATAATTTGCACCTACCGATGTACCACATTTAGCAATTTAATAAGCAATAACTTTTGAGGATGTATTAAAAGGCAGTCGCTCAACTACATCAAGTATTGATAAGGCAAATGCTTTGTTCTTTGTTTTAATTCTTCTGCCATAGTTTACAAATGTATGAGTGAAGCTCATTCTAATTTCTAAATTCTGAATTCTAATTTAAAACAGGCCTCCCTGTATACCTGGCTGCACTTTCCCCAAGTGCCTGTAAGCCTTATCAGTAACCTCACGACCACGGGGCGTACGGATGATAAAGCCCTCCTGAATAAGGAATGGTTCATACACCTCTTCTATGGTTTCGCCACTTTCCGATACGGCAGTAGCAAGGGTAGACAGGCCCACAGGCCCACCCTTAAACTTATCGATGATAGTGGTGAGTATTTTGTTGTCCATTTCGTCAAGGCCATGCGCATCAACATGCAGTGCCTTAAGCGAATAGCGGGCAATTTCTATATCAATTTTACCATTACCTTTAATCTGGGCAAAGTCGCGCACACGGCGCAGGAGTGCATTGGCAATACGCGGTGTACCACGGCTGCGGCCGGCAATTTCTATTGCGGCTTCCATGGTTATGGGCATGCGAAGTATCATGCTACTGCGCTGAACAATGGTGGTAAGCAGCTCTGTAGTATAGTATTGCAGCCTGGCGGCAATACCAAAACGTGCCCGCATAGGGGCAGTTAGCAAGCCCGAACGCGTGGTAGCACCCACCAGTGTAAACGGGTTAAGCCCTATTTGCACCGAGCGTGCATTGGGGCCACTCTCTATCATGATATCGATCTTAAAGTCTTCCATGGCGGAATATAAGTACTCCTCTACCACAGGGCTTAAGCGGTGAATTTCGTCTATAAAAAGGATGTCGCGCTCCTCAAGATTGGTCAGCAAACCCGCCAAATCGCCTGGTTTATCAAGCACGGGACCGCTGGTAATCTTGATACCTACACCAAGTTCTGATGCTAATATATTAGCTAACGTAGTCTTACCCAGGCCGGGAGGGCCATGAAACAGCGTGTGGTCCAGCGCCTCACCGCGCAGGTTAGCCGCCTCTACAAACACCTTAAGGTTATCAAGCACCTGCTCCTGCCCCGTAAAATCGTCAAATGAGAGGGGGCGCAGCTTCTTTTCAAGGTCAAGCTCTTCGGGGTTAAAATTATTATTGGTGGGGTCTAAATTCGCGTTCATAGGGCAAATATAACGCAAATTCAGTTAGCTTACATTTGGTAACCGTCAGAAAGGATATCGCGCCACTTAGGGTTGTTGTTTACATAATCGGCTACGTAAGAGCAAGACGGCACCACAATAAGCCCGTTATCTTTAGCACACTGCAACGTGCGCTCTACTAACTGTTTAGCATATCCTTTACCCCGCAGTTCATCAGGCGTTTCGGTATGTGTAAGATATATTTTTTCTCCTTCCCTAAAAAATTCCAGGAAGGCAAATTGCTTGCCTATATGCAGTTCAAATTGCTTTTCGGCTTCATTTACTTTAAAATCGGTGTTTTGCATAACAGGGTATTTTAAGTAAAAATACAATTTTACCATTAACTTAGGCTTATAGTATTACGTTATTGAGTTATAAAGTGGCCTTTAAGCGGTTGATTTCGTATTGTTAAAAACTTTATCTTTAACGCAATTAACCAAACAAACCAATGGAAGAACAACACGAAGACAAGCACTTAAAGCGCGAGCTGGGCCTGCTTGACGGCACTATGCTGGTAGTAGGCAGCATGATAGGGTCGGGTATATTTATTGTAAGCGCCGATATGATGCGCCTGGTGGGCAGTACCGGCTGGCTTATACTAATATGGGTACTATCGGGCCTAATGACCATGATAGCCGCCATTAGCTACGGCGAGCTAAGCGCCATGTTCCCAAAGGCAGGCGGGCAGTACGTTTACCTAAAAGAAGCCTACAGCAAGCTGATAGGTTTTTTATACGGATGGAGCTTTTTTGCCGTGATACAAACCGGTACCATAGCCGCTGTGGGTGTGGCCTTTAGCAAATTTGCAGCCTATTTATACCAACCCCTTAGCGACAAGAACATCCTTGCCGAAATAGGCAGTTTCCGGCTGAATGCTGCGCAAATAGTATCTATAATTACCATAACGCTACTTACTTACATCAACAGCCGTGGCGTTAAAAATGCAAAGTACATACAAACAATTTTTACCTTTGCCAAGATAGCCTCACTATTCGGGCTGGTAATATTTGGGCTTATACTTGCCGCTAAATCAGATATTTGGGATGCCAACTGGGCCGATGCCTGGACACCAAGATCGTTCAATAAAGAAACCGGAAGCTGGACAACCATCGGCGGAACCGTACTGTTTTCGGCCATTGCCGCCAGTATGGTAGGCTCGCTCTTTAGCAGCGATGCCTGGAACGGCGTTACCTTTATATCGGGCGAAATTAAAGACCCGCAACGCAACGTAGGCCTTAGCTTATTCTTTGGCACACTGATAGTTACCGTAATTTACATCAGCGCAAACCTTATGTATGTAGCCGTACTTCCGTTAGATGGCATTGCCTTTGCGGCAGATGACCGTGTGGCCGTAGCCGCTGCACAACCCATTTTTGGCAGTATCGGCACCTATATAATAGCCGTAACTATCATGATATCAACGTTTGGGTGCAACAACGGCCTTATACTTGCCGGCGCACGCGTATACTACACTATGGCAAAAGACGGGCTGTTCTTTAAGCAGGCCGGTACCCTTAACAGCGCCAGTGTACCGGGCTGGGGCCTGTGGTTTCAATGCATCTGGGCATCAGCACTTTGCCTTACCGGAAGGTATGGCGATCTGCTTGATTATGTGATGATTATCGTAGTTATATTCTACATCCTTACCATCTTTGGCATCTTTATATTAAGGAAAAAAATGCCCGATGCCCCCCGCCCTTACAAGGCTTTCGGCTATCCGGTATTGCCTATGGTGTACATTGTACTGGCAGCAGCGTTTTGCTTTATGTTGTTAAAAGACAAGCCCGAAACCTGCGGTTGGGGTGTTGCCATTATGCTTGCGGGCATACCGGTGTATTACCTTACAAAACCTAAAGGAGCATAGATATTCCAATTAAATATTAAATGGCCTGCCGGAACTTTCGGTGGGCTTTTTTATTTTCAGAAAAAAGCTACAATCTTACATACAAAAGTGCTTAACTTTTCACTTTTGGACTTTGGAATCGGCAGAATGTAACGACGATTCAAGGGTTTCAAAAAGCAGTTTTTGGCACCTCAAAAAACAGTTGATGCCCATTTTTGATTTAGTGATTTCAACAAAGGGCAAAAGTTAACTTTTCACTTTCTGCACACAACTTTAAAATTGCATTTTTTACGATATATCGTAATTTTTGATCCC
>JAZKDS010000390.1:0-4645 GCA_040387455.1 Bacteroidota bacterium | reverse complement strand
AGCCCAAGGCATTGCCCAGTATAAACTGAAAATACTTAAACTGCTCGCCACCCGGTGCGCCTACCTCGCCGGGAACCGATATAAAGGTAACACCCGATAAGGCTGTGCCTATCATGCCAAAAGCTACCAGATACCATTTACTGTTTTTATTGGCTTTAAAAAAAGTATCGTTACTACTGTCCTTACTGCTAACAAGGCGCGATATGAGTATAAGTGCGCCAAAGTAAATTATTATAATGGTAAGTATGGTTACAGAGGTCATGGGTTTTGTGTTTGTACTACAAAGCAAGCAAATTTTTTTTAATAACGCATGCCTGGCATTTTTATATCTTTGCGGTACTATGGAAATGTCGTCGAAATTACTGGAAATGGCCGTAGCCGAAATCTCTCAGCTGCCGGGTATAGGCAAGCGTACTGCTTTAAGGCTGGCGTTGCACCTGCTCAAGCAGCCTGTGGAGCAAACTCAGCACCTTGCCGAAGCGCTGCAAAAAATGCGCGAGGATATTATATTTTGTCACAAATGCCACAATATTAGCGATGCCGAGGTATGCCATATATGTGCCAATCCGCTTAGGGATGCCTCTATCATCTGTGTAGTAGAAGATATAAGAGATGTAATGGCTATAGAAAACACAGGCCTTTTTAAAGGGGTGTATCATGTGTTGGGAGGTAAGATATCGCCCATAGACGGTATAGGGCCAAGCCAGCTTACCGTAGTGCCGCTGGTTAACAAAGTAAAGCAAGGTGGTGTAAAAGAGCTTATTTTTGCCCTGAGCAGTACCATGGAGGGCGACACTACAAATTTTTATATTTACAGGCAGGTAAAAGAATATAATATCATTACATCTGCCATTGCAAGGGGCATAGCCATAGGCGATGAGCTTGAATTTGCAGATGAAGTAACATTAGGACGCAGTATATTGCATCGTGTTCCATTTGAAAATTCTCTGAAAAACATGTAAAATACCATTTATCTGCTAATACGGATACGTTGTAGTGAGGGTTGTCCTTGGTGATTATTTAAAATTTCTGCATTTCTATTGTAGAATCCTAAAAAGACTTAACAAAGCTTACAATTAACGCTTAGTTAAAATATAAGTAAGTATATTTGCATGCAAAATGGTAAAAACCATATCCTCAAACGGTCTTTTTCAATGCAAAACACGCAAACAATAAAAATTCTTATTACCGGCGGCGCAGGCTTTATAGGTTCGTCTTTGTGCGAATACTTTATTAGCAAGGGCTTTAAGGTGGTGTGTTTTGATAATCTTGCCACAGGGCATAAGAAGAATATAGGCCATCTTTTGGATAATCCTGATTTTAGTTTTATTGAAGGCGATATACGTAATTTGACCGATTGTCAAAATGCTGTTGCAGGGTCTGATTATGTATTGCATCAGGCAGCGCTGGGTTCTGTTCCGCGCTCTATAAAAGATCCTATTACTACTAATGATGTAAATATAGGTGGCTTTTTAAACATGCTTACGGCCAGCCGCGATGCCGGTATTAAACGGTTTGTTTATGCAGCGAGCTCAAGCACCTATGGCGATAGCGAGGCATTGCCCAAGGTTGAAGATAAGATAGGCAAACCTTTATCTCCTTATGCTATTACAAAGTATGTTAATGAGCTGTATGCCGATATTTTTAGCCGTACTTACGGTCTTGAAACCATAGGGCTGCGCTATTTTAATGTTTTTGGCAAAAGGCAGGATCCTAATGGGGCTTATGCCGCAGTAATACCTAAATTTGTAATGCAGCTTATGGAGCACCAAAGCCCGGTTATTAACGGTGATGGTAACTACAGCAGAGATTTTACATACATAGATAATGTGGTGCAAATGAATGAACTTGCACTGTTTACAGATAATATAAGCGCTATCAATACAGTATATAATACTGCATATGGCGAACGCACAACGCTTAATGAGCTTGTGGCATATTTAAAAGAATACCTCTCGGTATATGATGCTGAAATTGCCAATGTAAATGTAATACATGGAGATGGCAGGGCAGGCGATATACCCCATTCATTGGCAAGTATCGATAAAGCAAAAGAATTGCTGGGCTATGCGCCTAAATATTCGCTTGGTCTGGGGCTTAAAGAAGCCATAGACTGGTACTGGGAGAATTTAAAACCCATTGTGGAGGCAAAATAATGAAGATAGCAATCATAGGACTGGGATACGTAGGATTGCCACTGGCAGTACTTCTTGCAAAAAAATATCCCGTTACAGGCTTTGATATAAAAGCAAACCGCATACAGGAACTTAATGATGGTAATGATGTTACCCTTGAGGTAAGCAGTAAGGAACTGAAAGAGGTTTTAGTTAGCAGCGGGCAGCAAGGTTTAGGACTTTACTGCACATCGAGCGCTAAAGATCTTGCAGATTGTAATTATTACATAATTACTGTGCCTACCCCGGTAGATAAAAACAACAGGCCTAACCTTGGGGCGCTTATAAGTGCCAGTAAAGTAGTAGGCAGCGTGCTTAAAAAGGGCGATATTGTAGTGTATGAATCTACTGTATATCCGGGCGTTACCGAAGATGAGTGTGTACCGGTGCTGGAGCAGGTTAGCGGATTAAAATTTAATGAAGATTTTTTTGCAGGCTATTCGCCCGAGAGGATAAACCCCGGAGATAAACTGCACACAGTTGATAAGATTATAAAAATTACATCGGGCTCAACACCCGAGGCTGCCGAAAAGGTAGATGCCTTATACCGTTCAGTAATTGAGGCGGGTACCCATAAAGCACCTTCTATAAAAGTGGCCGAAGCGGCTAAGGTTATAGAAAACTCACAACGCGATATAAATATTGCTTTTGTAAATGAGCTTGCCAAGATTTTTAACCTGCTTGATATAGATACTAAAGCTGTGCTTGAAGCGGCCGGTACAAAATGGAATTTCCTTCCGTTTAAGCCAGGGCTTGTAGGAGGGCACTGTATAGGGGTAGACCCGTATTATCTTGCTCAAAAGGCCCAGGAGGCGGGTTATCATCCTGAAATTATACTTGCTGGCCGACGTGTAAACGACAGTATGGGCGAATATGTAGCCAGCCAGGTGGTAAAACTCATGATTAAAAATGGGGTAATTGTAAATGGTGCCAAATTGCTGATGCTGGGCATAACTTTTAAAGAAAATTGTCCTGATGTGCGCAATACAAAAATTGTAGATGTAATAAGTGCATTGTGCGATTATGGTATGGAAGTTAATATTTATGACCCATGGGCCAGCCCTGAAGAAGTAAAGGCAGAATATGGCCTTGAAACGGTAACCAGTGTGCCTCAGGATCAATTTGATGCTGTAATACTGGGTGTGGCACATAAAGAATTTGATTCATTAAACTTTGAGGCCTTGCAAAAGCCTAAAAGTATAGTATATGATGTTAAAGGCGTTTTAGGCGATAAAGCCACCGGCGGCCTGTAACTGTAAAAAAAAATAATGTAAGTTTGCGTATAAATATTTTAATAAGCTGATGAGTAAGATAAAAAGTATCTGCTGTATAGGGGCAGGTTATGTAGGTGGGCCAACCATGGCTGTTATTGCAGCCAAATGCCCTGATATAAAAGTGACTATAGTAGACCTGAATGCTGCCCGAATAGCAGCCTGGAACGACGAAAATCTTGATAATTTGCCGATTTACGAACCCGGCCTTGACAAGATTGTAGGCCAGGCACGTGGGCGTAATCTGTTTTTTAGTACAGAGGTTGATAAGGCTATTGATGAGGCAGAAATGATATTTATCTCTGTAAATACACCTACAAAAACCTATGGTTTAGGTAAGGGTAAAGCAGCCGATTTAAAGTTTATTGAACTTTGTGCAAGGCAAATTGCCTCTGTTGCAAAATCTGATAAAATTGTTGTAGAAAAATCTACACTTCCTGTAAGGACTGCCGAAGCCATAAGGAGTATACTTGATAATACCGGTAACGGTGTAAAATTCCAGATACTTTCTAACCCTGAATTTCTTGCTGAAGGTACTGCAATAGATGACCTTTTAGCGCCGGATAGGGTACTTATAGGCGGAGAAACCGATGCCGAAGGGCAGGAGGCTATCCAGGCTCTTGTTGATATATATGCTAACTGGATACCACAGGAAAGGATACTTACCACAAATGTATGGTCTTCAGAGCTTTCTAAGCTTACAGCTAATGCATTCCTGGCACAGCGTGTTTCTTCAATAAACGCCATGAGCGAATTGTGTGAAAAAACCGGTGCTGATGTAAATGAAGTAGCCCGTGCCATAGGTATGGACAGCCGTATAGGTTCTAAATTCCTAAAATCATCAGTTGGTTTTGGAGGTTCATGTTTCCAAAAAGATATTCTTAACCTGGTTTATATTGCAAAATCTTATGGCCTTGATGAGGTGGCAGATTATTGGGAGCAGGTAATTATAATGAATGACCACCAAAAAAGGCGTTTTGCTGCTAAAATTGTAAAAACATTATACAATACAGTATCGGGCAAAAAAATTGCATTTTTAGGCTGGGCATTTAAAAAAGATACTAATGATACAAGGGAGTCTGCTGCAATATATGTTGCCGATGAACTTTTGTCTGAGCAGGCAGGTATAACTGTGTTTGATCCTAAAGTAGAAGAAAAACAAATACTGGCCGACCTTAATTACCTTGATACAAGGAGTAA
>JAZKDS010000389.1:14537-21975 GCA_040387455.1 Bacteroidota bacterium | reverse complement strand
GGAATACAAATGTTCAGTTAAACCAGCTGACACTCGAAAAAAAACAGGCCGAACTCCAGGTATTAAAAAATCAGCTAAGCCCACACTTTTTATTCAACTCCTTAAACGGCTTTTATTCTGATCTTTATGATACACAGCCGGCAGTGGCGGCAGATATACTCAAACTCTCTGAAATGCTGCGGTACGTTACGTATGAAAGTGAGATTGATATGGTAAATCTTCAAGATGAAATAGTATTTCTGCAAAATTATATCGATCTTTTTAAAAGGCGATTTGACGGTAAGGTGTCTATAGTTTTTACCCATCCTCAGGATACCGGGCATTATAAAATACCATCGTTATTACTTATACATTTTCTGGAAAATGCCCTTAAACATGGCACTACTGACGATTATGAGTATCCGGTTATACTGGATATGAAAATAGAAAATGGAAGGCTTATCTTTACGGTGGGCAATAAATACCGTATAACAAAAAGTTATGATGAGCACGGTATAGGCAATAAAAATATAAGCCAAAGGTTAAACATAATGTATCCTGAAAATCATAGGCTCGATATTGAACAGGATGAGCAATACTATAAAATAACACTTACTATACCCTTAAGCTAATGAGCAACCCTATAACCTGTATAATTGTAGATGATGAACCACCCGCCATTCGCCTGCTGCAAAAGTACACCGAACAGTTACAGGGTATAGCGTGCGTGGCTACCTGCACACGTGCCGTAGAAGCTCTTGTACTTATAGAACAGCATAAACCCGATGTGGTATTCCTGGATATACAAATGCCGGACCTTACGGGTATACAGCTATCTGCAATTATTAAAGATAAGGTAAAGATCATTTTTACGACTGCCTATCCACAGTTTGCCGTTGAAGGCTTTGAAGTGAATGCTGTAGATTACCTGTTAAAGCCAATACCGTTTAACCGTTTTATTACTGCGGTAGAAAAAGTACGCAAACAAAATACAGAACCCGCTATTGTAAAACCTCCTGCCGAAAATACAGAAGAATACTTTTTTGTAAAAACCGACGGCAAAAACCGTCTCCGGCGCATTGAAGTTAATGATATTAATTATATAGAAAGTATAAAAAACTATATTGTACTGCACACTGGCAACGGACAGGTGGTTACGTATAACACTCTTAAATATTTTGAAGAAAACCTCCCGGCCAACCTTTTTATAAAAATACACAAGTCGTTTATCTTAGCTATTAGCAAAATAGAAAAAACAGACAATGCCGAGGTATGGGTATCTGGTAAAAGCCTGCCTTTGGGTGATACCTATAGGGATAATTTCTTTAAAAAAATAAATAGTTTTCGGTTATAGCTTTAAACTAACAACTCAACCTCACTCTTGTAGCCAGGATGATAACACGGTGTATATCGTATTTATCCCATTACCTGAAGTTCCTTAAAGTATTTATGATAAGTCGGCAGTGTTTTGATATGCGAGAGTGCCATAATTTTACTACGGCTAACCTTTATTATTTTCGGTTTCCCTTGCCTATAGCCAAGATAAAATATAGCACTAAGCAAAGCAAAATGCCATACGTTAAGTGCCGTATCCCGCTCAAATAGCTTTAGGTATTTCAAAAGGTTTTGCAGTTCCATATCACTTTTATTTGTCATTAAACAAATTCATGATGTCTGCCCTGCTGTAATAATACGAGCCAAGCACTTTTTTAAAGCGGATCTTACCTGTTACCCGCAGGTTCTGCAACGAACCTGCCGAAATATCCAACAGCTTGCGCACCACGCGGCTTTTAAGCCATTCCAATTTCAGCTTATCATATTGGTCTTTTTTGGAATCCTCTATAATCTTACGGAAGTCGTTCATCATAACAAGGCCGAACTGCCTCAGGTCATCTTTAGTGATATACTCGCTCATTTTTACCGGTATTATAAGTTTATCCCCTAAAATAAGTTTACTGATTGTCTGCTTTATAATACTGCCATTCAATGGCAGCCGATGTCATTTAATGGCTATAGAAACCAAAAGGCACTCCCTTCCTTCGTCGGGAAAGCCTTTTAGTTTTTGAAGTGGTATTGCCAATTCGCAACTGCACTCCTTCGTCGCTTCGCTGCAAAACGGCATTCAAAATGCGTGAGATAGTTTACCTATCTCTTCCTGCCTTTTAACCTTTTTTTCATTTGCCGTGCAAATTCGTCTTCTTCATAATCTTCACCTGCCGTTTGCGGCACTAACCCACCAAAGATATCCGACATAGCACTTGTAGCATTTGAAAGCGATGGATTACTTTGATTTTCAGAAATTTTGTTCTGAGTAAAAGATTGATTGGTATTGGTAGCCAATTTTTCTGAATCTGGAGTTTGTAAATCGATTTTTGGTTTACCGCCATTTTTCCACCAGTCATTGAATACAGCGGCACTAAGATTTTTTGCAAGTTGCGAGCCATTCCAAACCGACCGGGATTGATGGTCAATAAATGTAATGCCATAAATACGGTTGTCGGCGGTGCGCCTTACGACGAGATTAATTCCCATGTTTTTTAATCGCGCTTTGAAGTCGTCCTCTCCGGTGGCAGCTTGTATCGACTTTTCAATTGTAATTTTAAGTTTAGTCCTGTCAGGGCTATTTTGCATTTGCTCACTTGATTTAGTGTAATGTAATTGGAGTTTATAATAACCTGCGCTTTTACCGAACAGCGAAGCTTTAAATGGATTGCTTGTCTTCTCGCCTTTTTCGTTCAGGGCAAAATATACCAGTCCGTGCCAGGCAGTTCAGTTGTATTGTCCCTTCACTTCCTCAGCAGTTATATTGAACAGCGATAGCAAAGCATTGTATGTTCCCAGGGTTGTATACTGGTAGTATTTTGGCAGGTAACGGATGACGGCAGCCATCTGGCTTTTAACGTTACCTGCTCTATAATCGACCGGTTTGAAGGTTGGATCGGTTTGGTTTTGCTTTTTTTCGTTTTATTGATGTAAAATTAATCCCAACGTTAAAAGTTTACGGTACCGACGACCCGAATGTAGCCATTGCAGAATGGAGCGCCTCAGGTGTAGTGATCGGCAACGGTAACCCGTATGAAATGAGCTATGCCACATTTGTAACTTTCCGTGACGGACTGATAATAAACTACCGTGAATACTGGAATCCTCAAGCATTTATGAAAGCATTGAGCGGCGGAAACTTTGCAGCAGAATAAAAACAAATTACAAACTAAACAACATGACTCCCTAAGAGCAAATAACAATAGCACAGGAATATTTCCGGAGAGCTGACCAAGGCAATCCGGAAATACTTGCCTAATTTCATACGGATGTGGAACTCTACTTCCCGAAATTTGGATTGGGATTTGGAAAAGAATCATTTCTGGAAATGATAAAAGGATTTGATGGCAACTTAGAATCCATCCTTCACGATTACGAAAATATGAATTTTATGCCATCGGGTAATTTCGTCATTGTAGAAGGCACCTCCAAGGGTACCCTTAATGGTAAAACATGAGAAGGCGGAAAAACGCCGGGAGGGCGTTTTTGCAACGTATTTAAATTCCGGGATAACCTCATTGTCAGTGTACACGTTTATCTGGATCCACTGAAGAAGACTTCGACCGGATCAATGCCGTAAATTACAAAGGAACGTATTTTGTGTTGCAACAAGCAGCTAAACACGTCAGAAACGGCGGACGAATTATCCAGATTTCTTCAACAAGTTCGCTCTATCCGGCAGCTGGTCTTGGGATTTATGCACCCAGTAAAGCAGCAGGCAAAGTGTTGACCGAAATATTGGCCCAAGAGCTGGGGTCTAGCCAGATTTCAGTAAACAGTGTGTTTCCCGGGCCTACAAAAACCCCTTTGATGGAAAAAGAAGCATCAAGGGAGGAATTGGAACGCATAGGGCAAAGTATGAACTTGGGGAGGATGGGTGAACCGGAAGACATCGCCGGTGTAGTTGCATTTCTTGCCGGGTCGGAAGGCGGTTGGGTAAACGGGCAGCAAATCATTGCAAATGGCGGTGGAAGAATATGAGGCATAATTCGAACACTCTGTATTTTTAATACTGGTAGTTTTTACAATTTGACTTATAGATAGTGGGCGGTATTAAGGTGTTCGATACTTCCCTTATACCTTAAATATAGACCTTACTAGGTTTATTCTCAATAAAGTTAAGAACAGCCCCATAAAACTTGAATAGTGTAATATCTATATTTAAGAAAAATAAAAACACTAAAAAAATATTATAAATAATTAAAAATCAATAAATTAAAAAAGTATAATTTCATTAAATAGAGCCAAAACAGGCACAAGGTGTTCGACTGTGATCCCTGACAGCCCACAAGAAAAGCCGAAACGAAAGTTTCGGCTTTTTGCATTTTGTAAAATGTGCAAAGATTTCTTTTACTAGAGACATAAAAGATTGACGATAGTCAAATACCCAATAACTTTATAACGGGTAATCTCTTTTTCAAAATCCTGCTAAACCACCTTTGTGTTATTATTGTTTTTTTTGCTCTTGAAAACCCCAATAATATAAAGTAAAAACAGGAATAACCATACGCTAATTACAACCGTAAAGAAAATTATCCTGATTGATGGATGAAGATAATTAGGTTTATAAAACAGTTTATCAAGCGTTTTAAATTTGTCTGTCAGTGCATTTCTGTCAAAGGTATTTCTAATTGCCGCCAGTGGCTCCTGGTTATTATCCCTGTAATGAAAAGCATCTTTAGTAAGGTTTTTTGCAATAATTTGTGATTCTATGTTATATCTTTTTAATAAAGTATCCAGTTTCTGGAAAGAATAAAGCAAGGAGTCCTGCTTATACTTATATAGCAATTTATATCGTCTTACAGCATTTTGATACTTTTGGGTATCAGCAGGAATTTTGTGAATGGGTATAAACAATCTCTGGTTTTCAAGAAATATGCAAATATCTTTATCATATTCCGGATTTACTTCAGCGCCTTTGTATATAATTTGTGTGCTGTCTCTAATTGTTTTTTTTGAAATAATCCTTTCGGTTATTGCTGTTACATCAAATCCTAAAGCATCAATAACCGCATCTTTTTTATCATTCATTTTATTGTAATCGGCAGTTAATATTTTGATTGTATCAATGCTGTAATAATTATATTCTACTGCACTATACTCATCATTTTGCGGATCCTGGTAAATAGTATCTGTTTGCTTTATTACAGGGTAGGGTTTAGGATATAAAATATTTTCCGGATTAAATAATTTCTCCGAACTATAAGAAGTATGACCATATAAAAAAGGATTCAGGACATTTAGAAGGGTTTTGTCCTGATTGAATTTTGTTTCAGATAATTCTGTTTTTAGTTTGACATTTAACCCGAAGCTATAGCTAATGAAAAATGTAAAAGTAAGAAATGGAGTCGGAAGGTAAATTGAAAGATTTCGAAGTAAAAAGATTAGAAATAAAAGTAAAAATAAGCCGCTAATAAAGAAGTGGGAAATAGAAACATCATCATAAAACTTAAACCTATAGAACTCTGTATAAATATGAATATTATTGATGCCCTCAAACTTAAAATATCCGTAAATAAAGTAAGCTAAATGTATTGAGAATAATATAAATATAGATTTAATAAGGAAACGTTTCAGGTTTTTGTCCATAAGTTTAATTTCTAAGATTGCATTAAATTAAACAATTTAAGTAGCTATTTAAATGCACGCATAAAATTTATTATTGTTTTAACTAAACTTGCTCAAATCCTGAAAAAAGTATTGTATTGAAGAAAGTTTACATCGACTTTAGTCCCAAGAACAGGATAATAAAACATTACTTAAAATTCTTTAAAAAGTCTTCTTTGTAGGTAGGTGATATTTCTACCTCGGCACCGTCTTCCAGGGTTATGTAGCCACCTTTGTTATACAGTTTTATAAAGCGCAGGTTAACAATGTGCGATTTATGTACCCTTATAAAAGGCAGCGGTAGTATTTCAGAAAAATGCTTCAGGAAACGGCATGCCATTTTTTTATTGCCGTTTGTAAGGTACAGGTCGGTAAAATTGCCATTACCTTTTAGCCTTATAATATCTTCCATTTTTACAATTTCAAAACCCTCCATTGTAGGCAGTATAACCTGCTGTTTTTCAGGCTTGGGTTCCCTAAAGTTTTCTACTATTATCCTGTTGCGGTTAAACAGTTCTTTGTTAATAACCTGCTGTTGTACTTTGTTAACAGCTACTATAAGTTCTTCTATACTAATGGGTTTAAGCAGGTAATAAGCCGCACTACGGTTGAGTGCCTTTAATGAATATTCAGAAAAAGCAGTAACAAAAATCGTTTCAAAAGTAAGGTCGTTACAGGCCTCGAGCACATCAAACGCATTGCCAAAAGGCATTTCTACATCCAGAAAAACAAGCTGAGGCTCAAGTTGGTGCAGCAGCGGTATGGCTTCGCGGCTGTTTTGTGCTTCGCCCACAATTTCTACCTGCGGGCAATATTTTGTAAGATAGCTGCGCAGTACCTCCCTGGCGGCAGTCTCGTCTTCTACAATTACGCTTCTTATTTTTGTGGAACTCATTATGGTTTGTGTATTATGGGTACTGTAATTTGTACAACAGTTCCTGTTTCCGGGCTATTCTTCTCGTTTACTACAAAGGCCATTTTTGTTTTATACAACTCGTTTAGCAGCGCCATACGCTCTTTAGTATTTGTAAGGCCGCGCGAGTTGTGTGCCTTTTGATTGTGGGTTTTAAGTTCGCCGCTTTTTGTAGGGCCTATACCGTCATCATCAATAGTAATAAGCATTGTTTTTCCCTGTAGGGCAACATTCATTTTTAGCAGGCCTTTTCCTTCTTTATAACGCAGCCCGTGCCAAATAGCATTTTCCAGGTGGGGTTGTATTACCATATTGGGTATCCAGATGGTTTCGGGGTCAAGCGTTTCATCAACCGTTATTATAAAATTAAATTTATCTTTAAAACGCAGGTGTTCCAGCTCAAGATATTTTGTAAGGTTTTCTATTTCATTGCCCAGCGTAACAAAGTCTTTGTTAGAGTTTTCCATGGTATTGCGCATCAGGTTAGAGTAGGAGGTAAGGTACTTATTAGCCTCCAGCTCATTGTTTTGTGCTATAAACTGGTTAACGCTATTAAGGCTGTTAAACAAAAAGTGCGGATTCATTTCGCGCCTTAAAGACTGTAGTGCAATTTCTTTATTCTTAGTTTTTATAGCGTTCAGGGTTTTGATTATAAAACCAAAGAGCAGCAGCAGCAGTACTATAGACCCCAGCAGTAAATAGTTAAATGTATTTTTGCGCGTTATCAGCTCGTCTTTAAGGGTCTTTTCATTTTCAAGCCTGCGGATTCTTTCTTCGGTTACTTTAAATGTTTTGGCATCAGTTAAAGAGCTGTCAGAAAGTATTATCCGGTCAAGGTTTTGCACAAACTCTTCATACAGGGCCATACCGGCAGCGTTATCTTCTATAGATTTATAG
>JAZKDS010000389.1:13662-14527 GCA_040387455.1 Bacteroidota bacterium | reverse complement strand
ATAAAAAAGGAAAAAAATATTCCTTACTAACTCTTCTAGGTCAAATTATTCTGAATATTTTATAAATAGATAAAATGGCAATACACAACTATTGACAAATTAAGCAATTGTAAGCTTCCAACTTATAGATTTATAGTATTCTGTTAGCAGCAATAGACTTTCTTTAGCCTCAAAAGTTCTTCCGTTTGTAGCCGCAATACCATACGATTTTTTTAAGGCGCTTATGGCGCTTTCGGTATCATTTAATTTAAAATATATGGTGGCAAGATATTGTAGCTGGGTTATCTGGGTACTGTAATCCTTAATGTTTTCGGCTATTACCAATAGCTTTTTTATGGTAGTTATAGCCTCTTCTTGCTGCTTGCCTAAATTGTACAGTTTTGCAACGGCACTATATATTTTAATGGTTTTTTGAGGGGTGGCTGTAGCAAACTCAAGCGCATACAGGTATTTTTGTAAAGCATTTATGGTGTCGCTTTCTTTTAGGTTCAGGGCGGCATACTGTATATAAGTATCGGCCACTTCGCTGGTTTTGTGCCTTCTTTTAAGCAAAAGGATATTGGCGTTGAGGTAGGTTTCTTCTACTCTGGTATTCCCAATATTTTTAAGGCGGTTGTAGTCGTTTAGGTTTAAGGTTTTAAAAACTTTATCTGTAGTGGTAGCCGCTGCGGCTTTATAATTTTGGGTAGCGGCCTTTAGTTTATTTTGCGATTCCTGTATACGGGCAATACTTCTTATTACCCGTGCCTTGCCGGTAACATCGGTTGCGGCAGTATACACATCAAGCGCCTTAAACAGGTATTTCTCGGCCTGTGCCATGTCGGCCTTATCGGCAAACTCCTGTGCTAAAATCTCGTAGTTGCCT
>JAZKDS010000389.1:0-13652 GCA_040387455.1 Bacteroidota bacterium | reverse complement strand
CAATCTTCCTGTCGTCATTTTCTATTAATGACTTTTCGAGGTTGTTGGCATTTTGTGCTTTTAACCCTGTAGGGAGTAAGAGCAGTACAAGAAATAACGATAGTATAGCGGTAGCGCGGCGCATGCTGTTAGTATTAGTAATGTAAAGTAAACCAATTTTACACGCTTTTCCTATTGCTTTTACCAAGTGAAACCCCCATTTCACCACGTCTGTAAAAATCGTGCTGCATAACAAAATACATTTGTATCAGATTAAATATCGAACTATAAACCATTAAAAAAATAATTATCATGAAAAAACTAATTGTATTAAGCGCTGTATTGATGACTGCACTATCTTTAACAAGCTGCGATCCTAAAAAAACAGGTACTGAAGGCGAGCCTACAGATACTATAGCTAAAACCGGCGATACTGTAGTTACAACACCTGCGGATACTGTAAAACCTGCAGACACAGCAAAACCTGTTACAACAGAAACAGCTGCTCCTGTAGCTCCTGCTGAAAAAAAATAAGCAAAACGCAATTGTGCCCTTAAAGGCTACAAATAGCTAAACCTTCAGTAAACCTGAAGGTTTTTTTATGCGTAAAACTGAGATTATTTGATGTGCAGGATGCGCTTAACTATGGCACTAATAACAAGAAGCTTCATTTTTAAATGAGGCTTTTTTGTTTTATCTTGCTATAGCATAAGAATACAAATATGGATGATGATAAGTTTATCTTCTGTCTTGAAGCGGTTGCTGATGTAGAGATAGATAGCACTACAGAGGTGGTTAAACATTTAGAACAGCTGGCTTTTGAACAAGGCATAGGCAGTATTTATAAAACCTGCGATACCATAGAGGGGCTTGAAGAAAGCCTGAACGCACTGCTGTATGACGATCATAATTTTAAGAATTATGAAATAATTTACCTTATAATGCCGGGCCGTGAAAACGATATTTGCCTTAATGGTTATTATTACAGCCTACAGGAAATAGCTGAGGTTTTTGAAGGAAAAATGAAAGGCAAGATTTTACATTTTGCTAATGCAAAGGTACTTGACCTGACTGCTGATGAAGCCCAGTATTTTTTAGATATAACCGGAGCAAAAGCCATATCGGGTTATGGAGAGGCGGCTTATAAAGTGACCAGTGTTGGTCTTGATAAAGCATTTTTTAGTCTGTTTGAAGACAGCGATGATGTGGTTGATATTGTAGAAGAACTGCATCAAAAATACTATGCTGTTTGCAAACTGCTTGATTTTAGGCTGTATTATTAAGTCAATCTTTATACATTAAAAGGCCCCCGCTTGCGGGGGCCAACCTAAACAATGTATGTAGAAAAGAAACGCACTTATGTAGGGCTAAGGCCAATAGCCCCAGCTTACTATTTAAACGAATTATACTGCAAAAATTGCAATTTGATTGTGGCATAAGCCGTGGTAACTTTTGCCTTAAGCAAATTATACTCGGCGGTTAGCAACTGGTTTTTAGAGGCCGTAAATACAATGGCATCTACCAGGCCACTGCTAAATTTTGCCTGTGTGGTTTCAAAAGATTTTTCTGCAAAACCTTTAGATTCTTCCAACTTGCCTGTCAGGGTGACGTTTTGCTGTTGTTTGGCGGTTTCCTGCTCAATTTGCTGACGCAGTTTTATCTGCTCTTTTTCTAAGGTTACCGTGCTTTTTTGGTATGCTATTTTTGCCAGTTGCACATCGCGGCGGGTTTTAAGCCCGTTAAAAACAGGTATGCTTAGCTGTAGCCCCACATAATGGTTTTTATTATCGTTAAGCTGTGTCCAGAAAGGGGCTACCGGCGCTGCTCCGGGCTGGTTGAGCGGCAGGTAATAAAAAGAAGAATAGCTGTAAAAAGCCGATATAACCGGAAGGTAATTGTTTTTTTGAATGGTTACCGCTTTTTGGGCTACCTGCTGGCCAAATGTTGCCGCTTTTATTGCGGGGTGGTTGGCCAGTGTTTGCTGCATTATATCTTCTTTGCTTTTAAGTTCAATCTCGGCATAAGGCAAATGCTGCAGGGTTATATCGTCGGGCGAAACACCGGTGTAATTTATAAGCTGTAGTAGCGCAAGCTTTTGGTTATACAGCAACTGTTCGGTTTGTATAATAGCTGCTTCTTCTTGGGTGTAGCTTACCTGCATATCATACAAGTCGCTTTTTGGGCGGCTGCCAAGCTCTACCTCTTTAGTTACCCTGTTGAGGTTGAATTTTGCATTTTCAAACTGGTTCTTTTGTATTTTTAGCAGCTCCTGGCTGTATAGCACATTGATGTAATTATCCAGCAGGCTCAGGGCATATTCGGCGGCAATGGCATCTTTATCGGCACCGGCTTTAAGCGCTGCAAGCTTGTTGCGGCGGGCTGTGGTAAACACATTAAAATCTAATATGTTCATGTTAGCGTTTAACGAAAAATTATCGCTTTGTATTTTGCTGCTCACACGTGTATTTGTAGCCGGGTCAATAACCGAACCAATGCTGTAGCTGTGGTTGCCACTTAGACTTACTGTAGGCAAATACTCCAACGCCGGGTTGCGGTATGTAGTCTCTGCACTTAATATATCAAGCTGGCGCAACTGAAAGTCGGGGTTGTTTTTAAGCCCTGTCTCCAGGCATTGCTGTAACGTAAGCTCCTGTTGTGCCCGGGCTCGGTTGCCTGTTGTAAAAATGATGAGTAGTATATAAAAGCTTTTCATAAATGATACGTTTGATTTCCCACAGCGACAGGCACTGTGGGGCCTCTGTTGTGTAACTAACTTCAAAAAAATGTTATTCGTACTTAAGGTAGGTAAGTACATTAACCTGCGTAGCGCGGTATGCTTTGCCTATTACTACCAGTAGTGTAAGTGCCATAAGCACTATAAAGCCTATGACAAATGGCAGGGCCGAAACCTGTATGCGATAGGCAAAATTTTCGAGCCATTTATCCAGCAGGATCCATGCAGGCAAAGCGGACACGGCAAAGCCAATGACACAAAATATAATGTATTGCTTAGAGAGTTCTTTTAGCAGTGTGCCGGTCTCGGCACCCAGTGTTTTGCGTATGGCAATTTCTTTCATGCGGCGCTGAATGCTGAACGATGCTAGTGAAAACAGCCCGAAGAGCGCTATAACAATTACCACAATATTAAGCATACTAAAGAGGTTGCGCTGGTGCACATAGTTTTGATAGGTGCGTGCAAAATCTTTATCTACAAAATCATAGGCAACCGGAAAATCAGGGTCTATCTCTTCATGCCACAGTTTTTCTATGCCGGCAATGGCACCTTGCATATACTGCGGGTTAACCTTTACATAAATATGGTGGGCATTTTGCAGCATCCAGTCCAGGTTTTTGTAATGGTATATTATCATGGGCAGGATTTTTTCCTGGGGGCCCTTTAAATGAAAATCTTTAGCAACGCCTACTACTTCAAAATTTTTGCCTTCGTCAAAGTTCACAATAGCCCCAACAGGGTTGCCCTTAATACCCATAAGTTTTACGGCAGCCTCATTAAGCATTATAGAACTCACCGTGTCCTGCGCATATTTTGGCGAAATGCCCCTGCCCTCTTTGATGCTTATATGCAGCATTTCGAGCATATTAAAGTCAATAGCCATATTGCGCAGCGAGTAAGAGTTTCCGTTAAAGCCAAAGCTGGTATAAAAATCTGACTCGTCTCCTATGCCTGCTGTGGTGGCTGCCACGGTTTCTACGCCTTTTATGGAATACAGGCGTTCTTTAATGTGGTCGTACCGGTTAGATACCATTTTTTTAAATCCGGGCACCTTCCAGTCATACGGGTTGCGGTAATGCACCGATAGGATTTGGTCTGCCTTAAAGCCGGGGTCTTTAGTAACCAGGTAGTTTACCTGGCTGTACACAATGTAAGAGCCAATAATGAAAAACGAGGCTATGGCAAACTGCCCCACAAGCATGGCATTGCGCAGCCAGATGCCTTTTTTGCTGCGGCCAAAATTGCCCTTTAGCACCATTACCGCTTCAAATTTAGATACGTAGGCGGCAGGTAATACACCGGCAAGCACTACCATAATGGCAAAAATGCCTATAAGCTGAATATAAAACAAGCTGTTGTCCATAGTAAGGCTCTTGCCTAAAAAAGTATTGTAATACGGTAATGATACCTCTACAATAACCAGCGAGAGCAATATGGCAAACAGAGTGGTAAGCACGGTTTCAAAAATAAACTGGCGGATAATGTTGCCCTTTGAGGCACCCAGTATTTTGCGAACGCCCACTTCTTTAGCACGTTTTATGGCATTGGCGGTAGCAAGGTTTACATAATTTGCTACAGACATAATGAGTATCAATACGGATAGCCCAAACATGATAAGCAGCAGCTGGTAGTTGCCCTTGCCTTCGGGTACATCGCCGGCCCTGGTGTGCAGCCTTATACTTTTAAGCGGCTCCAAATAGACTTTTGTAGCTCCAAAGCGCTTTACATATTCCTCCGGAGACATGCCGCTTGCCATTGCATGCTTTTTAGTATCGTTTTCAAAATACAGCCCCTCTATCTTTTTGGTTACCAAGGAGGCATCATCGGGGTTTTTAAGCTTTATAAAAAATGCAAACCTAAAGTTGCCCCAGCGGCCTGCATCCTCGGCCAGTTTCCAGTCAACCTGATTGATAACTATATCGGGCATGTAAGATGATTTACCTTCCAGCCTGTAAACGCCGTTTACGGTATAGGATTTATCGTTATACTCCAGCTGTTTGCCCAGGGCATCGGTATCGCCAAAAAGCTTTTGCGCCAAATCTTCAGACAGGGCTACGGTAGTGGGCGAAAGCGCCGTTTTAGCATTGCCCTTTATAAACGTGGACGGGAAAAAACTGAAGAAATTAGCCTGAGCATCTATCACTTTTTCGGCCATTACTTTTTTGCCGTTGCTCTTTATAATATTGCTGTTATAAAAACTCTCCATATAGCAGTGCTCTGTTATTTGCGGAAGCTGCTGTGGTATTACCGGCCCTAGCGCCGCCGTGGTTGCCCCCCACACTTTATCTTCGCCAAGGTCTGAAACGATAAAAAAAGTATTGTTTTTGCCCGGGTTTGAAGCGTTATAGCTGTGCTCGTCGTTCCAGTACAGTATGGCAAATACCAGCCCTGCAATGCCCAAAGCGAGCCCCAGTATGTTGAGGGCGGTAAAAAACTTATTATTCTTTACGTGGTGTAAATATATTTTTAGCCAGTTTTTTAGCATGGTTTCTTAATTTTAAGTTATTCGTACTTAAGATATTTAAGCACATTAACACGGGTGGCCATATAAGCCCTGCCCAGCACTACGGTTAGTGTTAGCGCCATAAGCGCCACAAAACCCACAATAAACGGTACTGCTGAAACCTCTATACGGAAGGCAAAATTATCGAGCCATTTATCAAGCAGTAGCCAGGCGGGTACAAAGGCTATAATAAAGCCAATGATGCAAAACACTACATACTGCTTAGACAGTTCTTTTAGCAGCATTTTGGTTTCTGCGCCCAGGGTTTTGCGGATGGCTATTTCTTTCATGCGGCGCTGTATGCTGTAGGATGCCAGTGCAAAAAGGCCAAACAGCGCTATTAGTATTACTACGCCGTTAAGTAACGAAAACAGGTTGCGCTGCCTTATAAAGGCCTGGTAGGTACGGATGTAGTTTTTATCTACAAAATCATAGCTGAACGGATGTTCGGTATCAACTTTTGAAACCCAGAATGCATCAATATCGGCTATGGTTTTTTCCATATCATCTGCGGATACTTTTACATAGACCTTTTGCAGGTTGTATGACATCCAGTCGATTGTTTTTAAATGAAAGAAAGACATTGGCGGAATTTTATCCTGCAGGCTGCCCAAGTGAAAGTCTTTTACAACACCCACTACCTTTAGTTTTTCATCATTCCAGTCTACTTCTTTACCTACCGGATTTGTTTCGTTCATCATCTTTGCTGCCGTTTCATTAATAAGCATCGAACTAATGGTATCAGAAGCAAACTTGTCGCTAAGGTTGCGGCCCTGGGCTATTTTTACCTGAAGCATGTCGAGCAGCTCAAAATCAAGTGCCATGTTTTGCCCCTGTACATCCTTATCCTTATATTTAAAACTGGAAGAGCTGGCGGCATCTACCCCTAAAGAAAACGCACCTCCTGAAACACCCTTTACACCCTTTATTTTTTTTAATTCGTTACGCACCGTTTCATAATGCCCATAAATTACCTTAGGGTCATCATGAGGAGGGTAGTGATATACAATTTCCATTACCTGCTCGCCATGCAGGCCAAGGTCTTTAGTCATCATATAATGCACCTGCTGGTATACAATGTAAGAACCCACAATCAAGAAAGAGGCTATAGAAAATTGCAAAATGAGCATGCCATTGCGCAGCCATATTCCACTTTTACTACGGCTAAAATTGCCTCGAAGCACCTTTAGCGTTTCAAAATTTGAAACATATATAGCAGGTAAAATACCGGCAGTTACTACAACGACTAAAAATATTACGGCAAGCTGCCAGTAAAACTGAGCACTGCTTATGGTAAGGGTTTTGTTTAAAAAATCGTTGTAAAAGGGTAAAGTAAGCTCTACAATAACCAAGGCAAAAAGTATGGCCAGTGTAGTAATTATTACGGTTTCAAAAAGAAACTGCCTTATAATATTATTTTTAGAGGCACCCAGTATTTTGCGCACACCCACTTCTTTGGCGCGTTTTATAGCATTAGCGGTAGCCAGGTTTACATAATTTACTACAGATAAAATAAGTATAAGTATAGAAAGCCCCGCCATAATAAGCAAGAATTGATAGTTGCCCCGCCCTTCGGGGTAGCCTTCTGCTACAGAGTGCAGCCTGCTCATAGAAAGAGGCTCCATTATTACCTTCATGTAGCCATTTTTTTCAAGATATTCTTTAAGGGATATACCCTGTTCCTGTGCAAATTTTTTAGTCCGGTTTTCAATATAGAGATCCTCTAACTTCTTTTTAACAATGCCTGCCTGAGCAGGATCTTTAAGTTTTAAAAGCAGCCCAAAAGTAAAATTGCCCCATTGATCATCGTTTTCTTTCAGCCTCGAATCAATATCGAGATTAGTAACTGCCATGGGCGCATAAGATGATTTTCCCGGTATGCGATAGACTCCTCTTACTACAAGGTCCCGGTTAGAGTACTGCACTTGTTTACCTATGGCATTTTCGTTACCAAAAAGCATTTTTGCAGCTTCTTCACTCAATACAATGTCGGAATTGTTGTGTAGGGCATTTTTTACGCTGCCGCTTACAAACTCAAAAGGGAAAAAAGAGAAAAAGTTATTTTGGGCATCAAGTATTTTTAATTTTTTCTTTTTTACTCCGTATGTTACAAATTCATCATTATACCAATTATTGAGGTAGCAATATTCTTCAATTTCGGGTATATCCTTAAAATAATGACGTATCGGTGCAACATTAGTTGTCCATGTCATGTCATCGCTGATAACGTTTAGTGACTGAAACACTTTTTCTTTTTCGGGATTCCAGGCGTTGTAGGCGTGCTCATCGTTCCAGTACAGTATGGCAAATATCAATCCGGCAATGCCCAGGCTAAGGCCAAGTACATTGAGTGCGGTAAAAAACTTGTTGTTTTTTACCTGGTACAAAAATATTTTGATCCAGTTTTTTAGCATGATTTCTTACTTAAATTATTCATATTTAAGATACTTAAGTACATTAACACGTGTGGCTTTGTAAGCCCTGCCCAGCACTACGGCCAGCGTAAGCACCATTAGTACCACAAACCCCACTATAAAGGGTATTACAGAAATGTTAATGCGGAAAGCAAAATTTTCGAGCCATTTATTTAGCAGCAGCCATGCCGGGGCAAAGGCTATTATAAACCCGATGATACAAAACACCACATACTGTTTAGACAGTTCGCGCAGCAGCATTTTGGTTTCGGCGCCCAAGGTTTTACGTATAGCAATTTCTTTCATGCGGCGCTGTATGCTGTAGGATGCCAGTGCAAACAACCCAAACAATGCTATAAGTATTACCATACCGTTGAGTAATGAAAACAGGTTGCGCTGTTTTACAAAATTTTCATAGGTGCGGGCATAATTTTTATCTACAAAATCATAGGCAAAAGGGTAGTCCTGGTCAACTTTTGTAATCCAGAATTTTTCTATTGCAGCAATGGTGGCTTCCATATCCTGAGGTGCTACTTTAATATACACTTTATCGAGCGTATACGGCAACCAGCCAACAGTTTTAAAATGAAAAAACGACATGGGCTGTATCTCTGACTGAGGGCCCGAGAGGTGAAAATTTTTTACCACGCCCACCACTTTGAGTTGCAAATCATTCCACTGTATGGTTTTGCCGATGGGGTCTTTTTCGCGCATCATTTTTAAGGCTGTTTCGTTTACAAGTATTGTACTCACAGTATCTGATGCAAACTGTTCTGAAAAATTGCGGCCTTCAAGCATTTTTATGCCCATCATATCGAGCATCTCAAAATCAACACCCATGTTCTGGGCCTGTATGCGCGTACCGTTATACACATAGCCCGATGTAGACCCGGCTGCCTTTCCCATAGAAAACGACCCTGCCGATACGGCCTCTACGCCTTTTATTTTTTTAAGCTCCTGCTTAAAGGTTTGGTAGTGGTCATATATTTCTCTTGGATTTTCGGGCTGTGGCCTTTTGCCTATATAATTAACCTCTATTACCTGTGCGCCATTAAAGCCGGTATTTATGTTGCTGAGGTATTTAATTTGGTCGTTTACTATATAAGAGCCTATTATAAAGAATGCGGCAATGGCAAATTGCAGTATAAGCATGCCGTTGCGCAGCCACACTCCGCTTTTGCTGCGGCTAAAGTTGCCTTTAAGCACTTTTAGCGTATTAAAGTTAGCCACATAAATTGCCGGAAAAATACCGGCCAGCACTATAACTATTAAAACAACAGCAATAAGCTGCAGGTAAAACAGGCTGTTGTTGAGCACTAATGTTTTATTGAGTAAATTGTTATAGTAGGGTAAAGAAAGCTCTACAATAACCAGTGCCAGCAATAGTGCAATGAGCGTCATTATAACGGTTTCAAAAATAAACTGGCGCACTATGTTAGCTTTTGTGGCACCCAGTATTTTGCGCACGCCCACCTCTTTAGCACGTTTTATGGCATTGGCCGTAGCAAGGTTTACATAGTTTACTATAGATAAAACAAGTATTAGTACTGATAGCCCTGCCATGATAACCAGAAACTGGTAGTTGCCTTTACCTTCGGGGTAGCCGTTTACTACACTGTGCAGCCTTGCGGTAGCCAGCTGCTCTACTATGGCACGTGTTTTACCGTTAATTTTTTCATATTCTTCAGGGGTAACGCCTTCGCCCTGTGCCCAAAGCTTTGTACGGTATTCATAGTAAATTTTTTCGATGGCACGCTCAACCTTTTCTGCTGCCGAGGGGTCTTTGAGTTTTAAGAGCAGGCCATAGCTGTAATTGCCCCATTGCTGTTCATCGGCTTTAAGCTTATCGGCCATATTGTTTATAATGGCTTCGGGCGCAATAGACGATTTCCCGGGTATCTTATATACTCCTTTAACGGTAAGCATTTTGCCCAGGTAGCCCACCTGTCTGCCTAAAGCCTCTTCATTCCCAAAAAGCTTTTGGGCGGTATCTTCTCTAAGTACAATGCTGTTGCCGTTGGGTATTGCGTTTATTGCACTGCCTTTTACAAACTCAAAAGGAAAAAACGAAAAGAAGTTGCCCTGGGTATTTATTGTTTTTATGAGCTGTTTTTTAATGCCATAGGTATACATACCATTAGAGTAGCCGTTTTCTAAATACACAAAGTCTTCAACTTCGGGAATGGTTTTTAAAAAAGCGGCTAACGGATATACATTGTGAGGCCATATCTGGTTATTACCTAAATCATTAGATACCTGAAATACATTTTCTTTTTCCGGATTCCAGGCGTTGTAGGCATGCTCATCGTTCCAGTACAGTATGGCGAATACCAGCCCTGCTATGCCAAGGCTAAGCCCCAGCACATTGAGCGCAGTAAAAAACTTGTTGTTTTTTACATGGTATAAAAATATTTTGACCCAGTTTTTAAGCATGATTTGTTTTTTGATTGATGATGGTTCCCGTTGAGGGTTGCTATAAACTAATTCGTTATCAGTACATCTACCTTTTTGCTGTTTTGCTTCTCGCTCAGTATCATACCGTCTTTCATGGTAATGGTGCGCTGGCTGAAAGATGCATCATAATCAGAGTGGGTAACCATAAGTATGGTGGCACCGGCAGCATGCAAATCAGTAAGCAGTTCCATAACCTCATTACCGTTTTTACTGTCCAGGTTACCGGTAGGCTCATCGGCCAGTATAATTTTAGGGTCGTTAACCAAGGCACGTGCCACTGCTGCCCTTTGCTGCTGCCCGCCCGATAGCTGCTGCGGGTAATGCTTAAGCCTGTGGCTAATGGCAAGCCTTTCGGCAATGGCCTCTACTTTTTTCTTCCTTTCGGCAGAAGGCACATTGTTATAAATAAGCGGAAGCTCTATATTATCATACACTGACAGTTCGTCTATCAGGTTAAAGTTTTGGAACACAAAGCCGATGTTCTCTTTGCGCACTTTGGCTTTTTCGCTTTCGTTAAGGCCGTTTATTTCTTTATCAAGCAGTTTGTAGCTGCCGCCGCTGGCGTTATCTAACAGGCCTACAATGTTGAGCAGGGTAGACTTGCCACAGCCCGAAGCACCCATTATGGTTACAAATTCGCCTTTTTTTATTTCAATCGAAATATCATTAAGGGCTTTGGTTTCTACTTCTTCGGTGCGGAATACTTTTGAAAGGTTTTCGATTTTTATCATGGTTTGCTTTTTTTTGATTTGTCCTGCTTAAGGTTGATTACTCCGGCCACAGGGCTGATGAATTAGTAATTTTTACTGTTATTTTTTGATTGATGACTGAACCCCCGGTGACTATATTAAATGCCTGATGAGGTCAATGGAGCGGATAATTAGCGTAACGATTAACTTTGCCATGGCGCAATTTATTTAAAATTTAAAATTTGAACATCTTTATAATCGGCGTAGTTGCTGGTAACCACTTTGTCGCCTTCTTTAAGGCCGCCCAGCACTTCGTGGTACACAGGGTTTTCGCGTCCCAGTTTAATTTCACGTCGTTCTGCCTTATCGCCGTTTACCACAAATATCCATTTGCCCGCCGTTTCTTCGGTAAACCTGCCGCGTGGCAGTACTGTGGTTTTGGCCTTTTCGCTCAGTATAAGCCTTATGCCAAAGCTAAGTCCCTGCTGCAGGCCTAGCTCTTTATTGGTAATAAAATTGAGCTCTACCATAAAGCGGCCGCTTTTAATTTCAGGGATAACCTTGGTAACCACAACATCCAGCTCTTCGCCCTTGTACTCTACACGGCCTTTTTGGTTAGGGGTAACGCGGTTCAGGTAAAACTCATCTACTTCGGCCACCAGCTTATAGCCCTTCATTACATCTATTTTGCCTATGCTTTCGCCGGCCAGGTAGTTTTTGCCCAGCACCGGCTCAAAAGATGTAAGCCTGCCTGTAAGCGGTGCTGTTACTAAAAAGTTTTTTTTATTGGTGCGCAGTATTTCAAGACTTTTATACATGGTAGCCTGGCTTTGGCTGATTTGGCCAATCTGGATCATGTTGGCCTGTTTTTCTTTTTGTATGCTTTGTTGTATTATGTTTTTGCGCTCCTTTTGAAAACGGAAATTTTCCTGTGTTTTTTGCCATTCGTTTTTAGAGAGTATTTCTTCTTTAAACAGCTTTTCGTTAAGTTCATACAGGTTTTTTGCATCCTGGTAATCGTGGTCTATGGCAACAAGGTCTTTAGCCATGTTAAGCTCCTGGTTGCGCAGGTCCAGCTTGGCCTTGCTCAGGTTGTTTATCTGCTCTATAATGCTTGTTTCCTGGGTAACATAGCTTAGCTCTGTATTAGGGTTGTACAGGCGTGCCAGCGGCTGCCCCTGCGTAACCATATCGCCATTGGCGGCAAATATCTCCTGTATGGAGCCGCCTTCAATAACGTTAAGCAGCATAGAGTTTAAAGGCTCTACCTTGGCCTGGAAAACTATAAAATCTTCAAAGTATGCTTTTTCTACGGTTTTAACGGTTATCTCGCTTTTATCTACGGTCAGGCTTCTTTTTTTTGTTGCGGCGGCATATACAAAATAACCTATCAACAAAAAAACGGGCACTGCCAGCAGCAGGTATTTATTTTTTCTATTTTTACGGGTAACAATAGTGTCCATCAGTGTTTGTTTGGCATACATAATAACAATTTTGTGCCATAAACTTAAAGTTTTTAAGTGGCTGATTTTTAGTGTCTTTTAAACATGAGCCAAAAGCTAAAGTGTTCGATATCGGACACCTTTTGTCCGAAACCGTACAGTTGATGAAAAAAACGCAGGCCAGCATTTTAGTAATAGACGATCAGGAAGATATACTCTTTGCCTCAAAAATGGCTTTAAAAAAACATTTTGAGGTTATTTATACCCTGGCCGACCCTAAAAAAGCCATACAATTACTGGCCGAGCACCCCATTGATGTGGTGCTGCTGGATATGAATTACCGCATAGGCTTTGAAGACGGACGCGAGGGTATTTACCTGCTAAAGGAGATAAAGACCTTTTCGCCCAAAACGGTGGTGATACTCATGACAGCCTTTGGCAAGGTAGAAACTGCGGTGGAAGGCCTTAAGCTGGGCGCGTTTGACTATATACTAAAACCCTGGGATAACGACAAGCTGCTGGAGGTAGTGAAATCGGCGGTGGGGGAGAGCCGCAAAGAACACAAAAAAGAAGCCCGCACGCCGGCTGCCGAAAGCTTTTTCATCGGCGAAAGCCCTGCTATTAAACGTGCGTATGCCCTTGCCGGGAAAGTGGCCAGGACCGATGCTAATGTACTGATACTGGGCGACAACGGTACCGGAAAATATGTTATGGCACACTATGTACACAACAACAGCGAGAGGGCTTCGCAGCCTTTTGTGCACGTTGACCTGGGTGCGCTTAACGAAAATATTTTTGAAAGTGAGCTCTTTGGCTATGCCCGTGGCGCTTTTACCGATGCCAAAACCGATACACCCGGGCGCTTTGAAGCGGCTAACAACGGCACCATATTTCTGGACGAGATAGGCAATGTGCCGCTGCACCTGCAAAGCAAGCTGCTGCAGGTAATACAAAACCGGCAGGTAACCCGACTGGGCGAATCTAAGCCCCGGCCGCTTAATGTGCGTATTATTACCGCTACTAATATTGACCTGACCCGGGAAATTGCACAAAAGCATTTTAGGGAAGATTTATATTACCGCATCAATACGATGGCCATTACCCTGCCGCCGCTGCGGGAAAGGCAGGAAGACCTGGTGCCGCTTGCCTTGTTTTTGCTGGGCAAGATGGCCGGTAAGTATGAACGTGATACATTAGCTTTTGAACCCGATGCGCTTAAAAAAATAGGGCATCATGCCTGGAACGGCAACATCCGTGAGATGGAGAACCGTATAGAGCGTGCCGTGATTTTGTGCGATAACAACACCCTTACCGTGGCTGATCTTGACCTGGAGCAGGTAACCGGACTACCGGCGCACGATGAGGTGCAGTTAAGTGATATTGAGCGCAACACTATAGAGCGCGCCCTGCAAAAACACAGCTACAACATTAGTAAAG
>JAZKDS010000388.1:0-3224 GCA_040387455.1 Bacteroidota bacterium | reverse complement strand
GTACCTAAAAGCGAACGCTCTTCAAAACTTGTACCCAGGGTGTTTTTACCAAAGAAGTCTGATTCATAATTCCAATGCAATAACGAGAACAGGGTAGGGAACAGGTCTATTTGAGAGCACTGTTTGGTTATTTTTTGGTTTACGGCTTCGGGCAGGTTTACAATAAAGGCCGGTATATGGTAGTTGGCCACATCAATCTCATCTTTACCGGCGCTGCTGGCGCAATGGTCGGCAATAATTACAAAAACTGTATTTTTAAACCACGGTTTTGTCTTAGCCATACGGAACATTTCTTTCAGGGCAAAATCAGTATACTTTACAGCCCCATTGCGCCCCGTACCCGACGGGATATCTATTTTACCGTTAGGGTAGCTGTATGGCCTGTGGTTTGAGGTGGTCATTACAAAATTAAAGAAGGGCTTGCCGGCAGCATACTGCCCATCGGCCACACTAATCATTTTATTCAGGATGTCTTCATCACAAATGCCCCAGGCGTTTTCAAAGGTTACGTCGCTATCAGGTATATTATTTCGGGTGGTTTTAATGGCATCACTTAATACGCTGCCACGGCCACGGTCGTATATATTAAAGCCGTTACCGCCAAAGTAGGCGTTCATATTATCAAAGTAGCCATCGCCGCCATAAAAAAAGTTACTGTCATAGCCCCTTGCTTTAAACACGCTGTTAACCGTGTACAGGTTGGCATTTTCAGGCCTTTTAACAATACTTTGCCCAGGTGTGGGCGGTATGCATAGTGTAACGGCTTCCATACCTCTAACGGTACGTGTGCCGGTGGCATACAAGTTGTCAAAAAACACACTTTTTTGTGCCAGGCTGTCTAAAAATGGGGTAATATTCTCCTCGTTGCCAAACTCCTGCATAAAGCTGGCGCTAAGGCTTTCTACCAATATAAATACTACATTCTTTTTTTCGGTTGATGGCAGGCTGTCGGTAATGTTGCGGTGCATACAAAAGCCTTCGCCTGTAAAATTAGCATCGGCACCACCCAGTTTCTGCTTTACAATACCAAACGCCTTATTGTTATCAATAGCAGTGTAAAACTCGTCATACTTCATCTGGTTATTTCTAAATGCAGCAAAAAACGAGTAAATACCTGATTTTGATATTTCAGAATTATAACGGTTGGCGCTCCACTCTGCTTGGTTGTTTGTTATAAAAGCTGTAAAAAATAGTGCTATGCCCAGTGTCGCACCCAGTAGTATCAGCCTTGGCTTTATACCCGCTTTATGATTAAAGGTGCTGGTAAATGCACCACGCAGGTAAAAAACAAAAAGTATAGCGGCGGTAATAAGCAGCACCCCGCCTACAAGCAGCGGCAACGGATACGACTGCTCTATGTTTGCCACTACCTCGTGGGTATAAATAAGGTAATCTACCGCTATAAAGTTAAAGCGAGTCCTGAACTCATCCCAAAAGGTAAGCTCTGCAAAAAAAGCAAATACTAATATAAAGGTGGTTAGTGCAGTAAAAAACCATACTAATATTTTATCTGCCCAGGTGCCCACCCAGCGGTTTGGGAATATTACATAGTAAATAACCGCAGTTAGGCTTATAAAGCTTATGGTACCAATATCAAAAAACAGGCCGGTTAGCAGCGTGCGCAACAGGCTTATAATATTCCAGGAAACATCGCTGCTCTGCCAGATAAAAAAGCCTATCCTGAGCAGTTGCGATACCACTAAAAACCACAGTATAAAATTAAGCAGCAAGGCAAACCTGCCGGGCAAATTAAAACGTTTAAACATAGTAGGTCTAATTAAAGTACTGCAAGGTTCAAACCCAATTCTGAATTAAATTAGAATTTCTAATGTTGGCGTTAAAATTTATAGCTGTAGCCAAACCGAACCACCTGTGTTTCTAAATAATCATGGCTGGTGTAGCTAAATCCATCGCCCTGTATGGTGCGTTTTATAATCAGCGTGTTAAAAATATCGGTGGCATTTAAGTATATTTCTCCTTTGCCTTTTTGAACGGTTTTTTTAAGGCCGATATCGGTAGAAAATCGTGCGCCCACTTTGCCCTGCGGAATAATATCCGCTGCCAGGTAAGAGGCTGTTAGCTGTCCGCTAAGGGTTTTGCTGAATGTAAAAGTATTGTTGAACTTTACATTGCCCGATGTTATCTTGTCTTTTGCTGCCAAAAATACGGTAGCTACCGGGTATAATATTGATACCGAAAAAGCATCGATAGTGTTGTGGTAGGCATTACCGTTAAGGCTGAAGGTATACCAGGGTGCTACCTTTTGAGAATAGATCATTTCAAGCCCCGTCATGTTGCTTTTGCCGGCATTTTCAAACACGTTATAAATAAGTGTGCTACCCGGCGCCGTGGTGGCAATGCGGGTTATGGTACCATCTACAAACTTGCTGTAGGCCGATGCAAAAAAGTAACCTTTGCCCACGTTAGCCTTATAGCCAAGCTCTACCGAATTGGTAAACTGTGGCCTCAGGCCGGGGTTGCCCACCTTAATAATCTCGGCATCATCATATTTAGGAAAAACACGTATGTCTACCTCGCTGGGGCGGTCTATCCTGCGGTTGTAAAATAAAGACAGCTTGTTGTTGTCATTTATCTTATAGGCCAGCCTTACCGTTGGGAACGGCTGAAAGTAGCTGTAGCCATCGCTCCTGTAGGTAGGGTGATTGGCATTTACCTCATACTCCAGGTCAAGGTATTCCATACGCAGGCCTACTTCGGCTTCTAACTTGTTGCTTTCATAAATATAGTTACCATAAACGGCCGGTATGGCTTCTTCATAAGCGGCATGCCCACCTGCATTTACATCCAGCGGAGAATTAAGCCCTGGGTAAAACTGCATGTTTGTAGGTATTATGCGGTTCCTGAATTTAAAACCCGTCTCAAGCCTGCCATATTTAAGCGGCTTAATGTAGTCTACGTTTACATCAAACACACTTTCGTCAGATAATAGCTTAAAGGCATCATGGCCGGTGTAGGTGGGCAGTATGTTATCAAAAAAGTACTTTTCATCTTCACGGTGAAACGTGTAGTTAACTCCGGCATTAAGCACGTGGCCTGCCTCTTTAAACTTGTGCTGGTACGTGCCCGATGCCATTATGGTGGTTTTTAGTTCGTCTTCTAAAAACTGCCACAACCTCAGTCTTTCAGAATAATCGTGGTTAAAAAAGGGCTCATCGCCGTTGTCTATTATTTTTTCACTGCCAAAAAGCCCCGAGAAACTAAAG
>JAZKDS010000387.1:0-8607 GCA_040387455.1 Bacteroidota bacterium | reverse complement strand
AAATTCGGGGGTATATGTAGTATTACATCCTGTGCCAAAATAAGGCTGCATCCTGATTTGCAACCCTGCATCATCATCATACTTAATACCCGGTATACAAGCATCGGATGTTATAAGCGAATGCCTCCTTGGTGAGTTGGCCAGCACGGTATGCATTCGCATCTTCTGGTCAGCGGTAAATACGTTTTTGCAGGCATCATAGGTATAGTCCATGTAGTTCTCTATCATGTCAATGCCCTGTTCAGGGCAGGAGTCTGATCCTGTTGGGCATAAATAATTTGGTGCTGCGGCTTGCGGTGTATCAGTGCAATAGTCAGTGCCCAGGCAGTCGGCACTATCACCCCAAATATGCCGTAGTCCCAAAAAATGGCCTATTTCGTGTGTAGCGGTATGCCCCAAAATTGTTGTGGCTTCAGTATAATACCCTTCGGGGTAAATTTCCTGTGAACCAAAATAGTAGCTTGACACCGCAATACCATCGGTATTGGCGGTTGAGGTGTAATTTTCAGAATCCAGTCCATCCAGTCCTGAATTTGTGGGAAACTGGGCATATCCTGCAAGGTTATTAATTGAGTTAAAGACCCAAATATTGAGGTATTTTTCAGGGTTCCACTGGGTTTGTTTTTTTATAAGTTCTGCATTTTGCATTGTATAATAGCCCTGTGAGCCGTAATAACGCTCAATTCCAGTGGTATATAGCCCGTCAGGATCCTGTTTCGCCAGGCAAAATTCAATACCCATATCGGCACCCACCGGATTTGTGTTGTAGCCATTGGTGTCCAGCATTTTCCTGAAGTCCTGGTTTAAAACTGTTATCTGAGATTCTACTTGAGCATCGCTAATGTTACCATATTCGCCTATTAGGCCATCATAGTGTATTATGTGCACTACAACGGGTATGGTAAATATCTGGGGTCCGGGGTTAGTCCTGGAGGCTTTTAGCTCTGCAATTTTTTTAGCCAGCCAGGCTTCAAAAACGGCTTCGGTAGGGCGCGTGGGGTTCAGCTTTTGCAAATAGGCCTCATATTCGGTTGTGCCGCAGGGGTTATCAAGGGGTTGGCCAAATTGCTTTCCTGGTTTTTCCTGGGCATGCATTGGCATAAAAAGCAGGAGCGCGGACAAAGCCAGCCCGTAAAGGGTAATTTTTTTCATAGCAAGGAGATTATAGCGTCGCTAAGATAATCACTTAAAGCATAGGTAAATAAAAAGCCCCTGAAAAATTTCAGGGGCTTTTGCAGTTGTGTGTAGTTTAGTATAGTAAATTATATTGATGCCAGGTCGTGCTGCATAATGTTTTCTTCGATGGCATTCCACAGGCCTATGCGTTTTTGTAGTGCCAGGGCCGATATTTCTTCTACCTCTTTCCATTTTTGGGCATCACCGGCGCACAGCTCAATAACCATTTGCATGGCCATAGGCCCGTGCTCATCGGCATCCAGCTCTATGTGCCTTTCAAAGTAATAAATAAGCTTGCTCAAATCGGTCTCAGGAAAATTAGCCTGGAAGTTACGCAATATCTCGGTAAACATGCCCGGTATAAGGTCTTCCCGGCCAAAGGTAAAGGCGGCGGCAATTTCATGCGGCTTGCCCTGGTCTATAACCCTGAATGTAAAGTCAAGAAATGCTTTGATGTCTTTGTGCAGGTTGCTTTTTTTAATAGATACGAGTATGTTTTGGGTAGCTACCACATCATCAAGAAAGGCAGCAATCTCTGTTGTATCTGCACCGCAGGCTTCCATGGCTTCCTGGTACATTTCAAAATGGCTCTGGCGTTTGCCGTCAAGGGTAAGGTCGGTTTCCTCTGCCAGTACTATCTCGTTAATCAAATATCTAATTTCGGGGTTGCCTACCGGCAGCCACGGTACCTGGGTACAGGTTAGCTTTGCCTGTAATGCTTTTAAGAGCGACATAAAATCCCACACGGCATATACATGCCCCTGCAGGAACTGCCTAAGATCTTCAATGGTTTTTACCTTGCCATAAAGGGGGTGGTCTAACAGCTGCTTTCTTTGGGAGGCCAGCGCGCTGTTTATAGTAATAGTGTTCATAGCAGTATTTTTTACAAATTTACGAAAGCTTTGCCTCAACATGAAGCTTTGTTATTGGTTTTACCAATACAATAATAATGCCTGATTATTTAGCACCGTTAAAATTAGTAACGCAAAGGTCATTAATTTATTGAGAACAAATTGTAATGATATGTACGCAGGGTGTAGCGAAAAGGTTTTTGTTAATAAATTAGTTTTTTAAAGTTGTAATGCTGACTGTTGTACTACTGAATGTGTAACTTTATACCGTTCAACTTTATAAACTAAATTACATGGAGGACGATTTTTACTTTACATCTAAAAGCCCGGGCAGTGCACTTGCCGAATTTGTAGAGCGCATAGGTGTATTTGGCAATCCTGGTGCTGCACCGCGCGATGTTGTGGTGCTGCCAGACGGCCGTGTAGACCTTATGTTTTGGCGCAATGATAACGCTGGTTTTGATGTGATACTCCTCGGGCTGGAAACCGAAGCCGAACAACGCAGTGTGCCCCCGCACAGCCTGGCCTATACCATAAGTTTTACGCCACTGGGTGCAGAGTATTTTTTAGGCCAGTCTATTGCCGGTTTTTTAAACAGTGGTATTTTGCTTGACTTTGGTTTTATGGGTTTTACATCCGCTGACTTTACAGATTTTGATACGTTTTACAATAAAGCACTGCACAGGCTCCTGCAGCGCCTGCCTGCAGCAACCGATCCAAGAAAGCATAAGCTTTTTAATATTGTCTATGCCACAAACGGCGAGATAAGCGTGGCGGCGTTAGCTACCAGGATTGGCTGGGGCAGCAGGCAGATAAACCGGTATTTTTCTCAAAACTTTGGGCTGCCTTTAAAGGTGTACTGCAACATTTTGCGCTTTAGGGAATCATTACCCTTTATAGCGCACGGTAAACTTTTTCCTGAGCTTGACTTTGCCGACCAGAATCATTTTATAAAAGAGATAAAGAAGTTTTCGGGCGTGGTGCCAAAGGAATTGTCTAAAAATGAAAACGACCGATTTGTACTATTATCGCTCTTAAAAGGGCAATAGTTTTGTGGTATAATTTTTATACACATGAAACTAAGCAACAAAAAAATAGCTATAGTGGGCGGAGGCCCCGGCGGCCTTACCCTTGCCCGCCTTTTACAATTACAAAATATTGATGTTACCGTTTATGAGCGTGATGCCGACAAAAATGCACGGGTTCAGGGTGCGCCCCTGGACCTGCATGAAAACTCGGGACTTGCGGCCATTCGCCAGGCGGGCTTATTAGAGGTTTTTAAGCAGAATTTTATGCCGGGTGCCGATAGGGAGGTGATTACCAATGAGCGTGCCGAAGTGTTTTACAGCGAGCACGACAAGCCTGAAGAAAACTTTGGGCACGAGCACTTTCGCCCGGAAATAGACCGGGGGGTGCTGCGCCGCATATTGCTGGAGTCACTGCAACGTGAAACCGTGGTATGGGATGCACATTTCATTTCGATGGAAAAGCAAAACAACGGCTGGCTGCTGCACTTTAAAAACGGAAGTACCGCTTATGCCGATGTGGTGGTTGCCGCAGATGGTGCCAACTCTAAAATAAGGCCGTATGTAACCTCTATAAAGCCATTTTACACCGGTATTACCATGCTTGAAGGTAATGTTTATAATGCAGAGAAAACTATACCCCATGTTTTTGCCCTGATAAATGGTGGTAAGATAATGGCCTTTGGTAATGCCAAAAACCTGCTCATGGGGCAAAAAGCCGATGGCGAAGTGGGCTTTTATGCCAGCTTTAAAGCTGATGAAAATTGGGCGATAGATAGCGGTCTTGACTTTAAGGACAATATCCAGGTTTTAGAATGGTTCAAATCGGCCTATCCTGAATGGGACAGCTTTTGGCACGAACTGTTTCTTAATAATGCCCTGCCTTACTTACCGCGCCCTATTTACTGTATGCCCTTAGACCAACATTGGGCTGCGCAACCAAATGTTACGCTGCTGGGAGATGCCGCCCACCTTATGCCGCCCTTTGCTGGAGAAGGGGTTAATATGGCCATGCTTGATGCGCTGGAGTTTTGCAGATGTCTTATGTCTAAAGATTACACAACAGTATTGGAGGCCATTAGTGCTTATGAAACCAATATGTGTAAGAGGGCTTCGGTAATTGCACAGGAATCTCTGGATAATGGCGAAAAGATGCATTCGCAAACAGCGCTGCAGGACATGCTGGCCTTTTTCAGTGGAGTTTAAGATTTAAAAAAAGGCGATATCAGAAGTTGGGAACCCTGAGCAACACATAAAAAAACCTGCAATTTTATTGCAGGTTTTTTTGAGATGTATTTATAAGCGATATTGAACTCCAAAAGTGAAAAGTTAAGCACTTCTTTACCTTCGGGATGCTCAATTCTAATTTCTGAATTATAAGCTCTAAATTATCGATTCCGAACTCCCAAAGTGAAGAGTTAAGCACTTTTTGGTTCGATTTTGATTTTATTTAAAGGCTGCGAAACCGGTTACATCCATACCTGTAATAAGCAGGTGAATGTCGTGCGTACCTTCATAGGTAACTACACTCTCCAGGTTCATCATGTGACGCATAATGCTGTATTCGCCTGTAATGCCCATACCGCCAAGCATTTGACGTGCATCTCGGGCTATGGTTAATGCCATATCAACGTTGTTACGCTTGGCCATAGATATTTGTGCTGTGGTTGCCTTGCCTTCGTTACGCAAAACACCCAGCCTCCAGGTAAGGAGTTGTGCTTTGGTAATTTCGGTAATCATCTCGGCTAACTTCTTCTGTTGTAGTTGTGTAGCGCCTATGGGCTTGTCAAACTGTATGCGCTCTTTGCTGTAGCGCAGGGCGGTATCATAGCAATCCATAGCAGCGCCTATAGCACCCCATGCAATACCATAACGTGCTGAATCTAAGCATCCAAGCGGCGCGCCCAGTCCAGATTTATTAGGTAGCAGGTTTTCTTTAGGTACTTTTACGTTGTCAAATATCAATTCGCCTGTGGCAGAAGCCCTTAGCGACCATTTGTTATGGGTTTCGGGTGTGGTAAAACCTTCCATACCGCGCTCTACTATAAGCCCGTGGATCCTACCGGCCTCATCCTTAGCCCATACCACAGCGATATCGGCAAAAGGGGCATTGCTTATCCACATCTTGGCACCGTTAAGCAGGTAGTGGTCTCCCTTGTCTTTAAAGTTGGTAATCATGCCGCTTGGGTTAGAGCCGTAATCGGGCTCAGTAAGGCCAAAACAGCCCATAAACTCGCCGCTGGCAAGCTTTGGTAGGTATTTAATGCGCTGTTCTTCAGTACCGTACTTCCATATAGGGTACATTACTAAAGATGATTGTACTGATGCCGTAGAACGTACACCGCTATCGCCACGTTCAATTTCCTGCATGATAAGGCCATAGCTAATCTGGTCAAGACCGGCACCGCCATATTGCTCAGGAATGTATGGGCCAAAAGCGCCTATATCAGCTAACCCCTTGATTATCTGTTTAGGAAATTCAGCTTTTTGGGCATAATCCTCAATTATAGGAGATACTTCACGCTTAACCCACTCGCGGGCAGCGTCGCGCACCATTTTGTGCTCATCGTTTAGTAGTTCGTCTAAGTTATAATAGTCAGGAGCCTGGAATAGATCGGGTTTCATTTGCGTTATTGTTTTTGACTAAAGCAAATGTAAAGACATTTCTAACAATTAAGCAAAAAAATGTTGCATTTTTTGATTAAAGTTTAAAAATAAGTCCAAGGTTGAACGTTTTCAGGTTATAAAGGAAGATGGCTATTGATGCGTTACATCTTAAGGTAAAAATCTTTGGTAAGATCAGTATATTCAGGGGTATACTGGTGGCGTGCAATTTCAATAACGAGTTCTGTTACTTCAATGCTTTCGGTATGTGTTCGGCTGAATGCTAGTAAACTACGTTTGGTTTCGCTGTCTGGCGTACCTTTAACACGGGTGATTTTAAAAGGGTACAGCTCTTCGGCTTCGGCCAATGCTATAAATGTAGCCTCTTCCTTATAAGGTAGTATGATAGCCAGTACACCGGTTTCGCTCAATAAAAGGCCCGATGCTTCGGCAAGGTCTTCAAACGGTAATGCTTCGGCAAAGCGGGCGGTGTCGCGCTGCTCGTTACCGCTGGTATAATCTTCAGTATAAAAAGGTGGATTAGAAACTATTAAATCATACTCATCTTCAGGCTCTTCCATAAACTCGTCTAGCCCGGCATGGTAGCAAAACAGGCGGTCGCCCCATGGCGAAGCCTCAAAATTATCTACACACTGCTCATAAGCATCTTCGTCAATCTCCAGGGCATCAATCTGCTCTGCGCCGCTGCGTTGTGCCAGCATCAGGGCAATAACGCCTGTGCCTGCGCCAATATCAAGAATAGCGTAGGGGTGATGATCTACTGGGGCCCATGCACCAAGCAAAACGCCATCGGTACCCACTTTCATGGCGCATTTATCCTGCTGAATTGCAAAGCGTTTAAACTGGAACACTATGATAATTTTAAATTCATGAGGGTATGCGACTTTAAACCTTAAGCAAAGATATTATTCAGAAAGATAAAGGTCTATAAGCCCTTCAGGAGCATTAAGTACTACCTTTTTGTTTTCGCGGTCTATCTTAATAATAAAGTGGTCTACCATAGGTACTAATATCTCGATATCGCCTTTTTTGATTTCAAAAAGGGCTTGGGCAGAGTTATCGTTTACACCTACTATAATACCAATATCGCCAAGGCGCTGGTCTTCGGCGGTAAAACCTATGATTTCGTGAAAGTAAAATTTGTTGCCTTCCAGCTTAGGTAGCATAGTTAGGGGCAGGTATACCCCGCAGCCCATAAGGCGGTCAGCATCTTCTTCGCTGCTTACATCTTCAAACTGAATGCGCAGGAAATCGTTTTTGTGCAGCTGGCTTTTTTCAATAAAAAATGGAACCAGATGATTGTTGATTTCAACAAACACTGATTCCATGTTTTCATAATAACCCGGCTCATCGGTATCCAGCCAAGCCAGAACCTCGCCTTTGTAGCTAAATTTTTTGGCGATTTTACCTAAATAGAAACAATCTTCTTTACGCATAATACGCCGTTAAAATTAAGCTTGGGTTTCTTCTGTGTTTTCTTCAGCAGAAGTAGTCTCTTCAGTACCTTCAGTTGCAATTTCTTCTTCAACAGCAGGAGCGGCAGCAGCAATTGCATCGGCTTCAGCTTGTTTTGCAGCAGCAATACGGTCTTCGTTAACTTTTTTCTCAGCTTCAAACGCTTTTGCTTTAGCATCAGCTTTAGCTGTAGAAAGGTTATCTTTCTTAGCATCAACTTTACCTGATTTCTCATCAACCCACTGGCCAAATTTGGCATCAGCCTGCTCTTGAGTAAGTGCACCTTTACGCACACCACCATCAAGGTGATGTTTTAAAAGAGCGCCTTTGTAAGATAGTATAGCCCTTGCAGTATCTGTAGGTTGTGCACCATTGTGCAGCCACTGTACAGCACTGTCTACATTAAGGTCTATAGTTGCAGGGTTAGTGTTTGGATTGTAAGTACCTAATTTTTCAAGGAATTTACCATCTCTTTTAGAGCGCGCGTCTGCGGCTACTACCCAGTAAAAAGGTTTACCTTTTTTACCGTGTCTTTGTAATCTGATTTTTACAGGCATCTTTTTAAGATTTTGTGGGGTACCCGACCCCTGATTATTTAAGCGTGCAAATATATAAAACTTTATTATACAAATATCGTAAAACGCACATTTTATGATTTTTGCTGATTTAGATATTTCAAAATATTAAATTTTATTGTGATTTATTTCTTTTTGATTAGGATATATGTCATAAAAAACTATTTTTGTCGTTGTAAAAGTTGATTGACCCCTTCTAACAATATAATTAATGAAAAAGTTTTTCTCTCTTTTAGTGTTGCTGGCCGTGTTAACCTCATGCGAAGAAGATATACAGTTTAACACTCCGGCTGTGCAGGCCCTTAAGAATAACGAGCTTTGGAGGGCTACAGAATTTTCTGCGACAAAAGGTACGGACAACTCGCTTACCATTACAGCAACCAACGGCTTTGAGGAGCTGGTGCTAAGAACAGCAAGTACTTCCCCCGGCGAATATGAGCTGGGCGTAAATTCTACCGATAAGGCTTCTTATGTGTTGGCAGTGGACGAAAATGAAGAAAATTACCAAACCGGTGCCGGTCTTGGTAGTGGTTCTATTACCATTAGCGATGACGTTACAGAAACAAATGTAGAGGCAGGTTTTATTACCGGTACCTTTCATTTTGCAGCTGTAAGTGACGGTGGTAGCGAAATATATTTTCAGGAAGGTGTGTTTTATAAAGTGCCTATTACACCTGGACAATAGCATATGAAGCAAAAAATACTATTATAAGCCTCTTAAAGGGGCTTTTTTAATGCATGTAACCTGTGTGAGTATTAAAGTTTTATTAAATAATGATAAAACTGTTATTTATAACTAAATAAGGTTACATTTGTAGAGTGTCTGAAAGAATTAATTGAGGGCCAGAGTACAAACACCTATATAAAACAAATAATCCGTTTTTATGAACATTTTCGTGG
>JAZKDS010000386.1:0-2954 GCA_040387455.1 Bacteroidota bacterium | reverse complement strand
CGTAAAAAGTATACCCGAAGCAGATAGTTTTGGCACTATTACACCAGAGCCTATAAAAGTTGCAGTAACAGTAAAAGCAGGCAAAGCATGGTATGAATATGCCGTGTATGCGCTAACGCTGCTGCTTATTCCTGTAGTAATGGTTATGGTGGCCAAGACAGAGTATACTGATTATTTTATGTATACCATAGGCCCGCTTACACTTATATATTTAGTGTATGAAATGACAAAACATACCTGGGAAGAAAGCAAAAAACTGATTGCAGCACTGGTATTTATATTGTTCTCCATTATATTCTGGGCCTTTTTTGAGCAAAGCGGCGGATCATTGAGCCTATTTGCGGCAAAAAACCTTAATAATGTGGTGGCAGGTGTTTTAACGCTAGACCCTAACGGTGTAAATAATGCGGCAAACTCAGTGTTTGTTATAATATTTGCCCCAATAGTAGGCCTGGTGTGGATAGCATTAGCTAAAAAGAAAATTGAGCCCAATACGGTAGTTAAATTTGGGCTGGGCTTTATATTTCTTGCGGCAGGTTTTTACACATTTTACACTACCCGCTTTTTTGAGGTAATTGCAGGATCGGGCATTGCCAGCCTTGATGTTTTTGTAGTGGCCTACTTTATCATTACTTTTGGCGAACTGTGCCTGTCGCCCATAGGGCTTTCTATCATGACAAAATTATCTCCGCAAAAATTGCAGGGCGTTATGATGGGTATGTGGTTTTTAGCCAGTGCCTATGGCCAGTATGCTGCCGGTATTTTAGGAGCAGGGCTTAGCGAGGGTGGAGAGAATGATTCGCTACCGCAAAAATTAGCTACTTATACCGATGGTTATCTGCAACTGGCGCTTTATGCACTTATTGCCGGTGTGGTGCTTATAGCCATATCGCCACTGGTAAGGAAGCTGATGCAGGAAGTAAAATAAAAATTAAAAAATACAACCTATTTATATATGTCTACAACTACAACGTCTAACGACTTTTTTAAATCGAATGTCCTGGGGCATCCGGCAGGCCTGTTTGTACTGTTCTTTACAGAGATGTGGGAACGTTTTTCGTACTACGGTATGCGTGCCCTTCTTGTTATTTTCTTAACTTCATCATTAATAGGCGATAACCCGGGCTGGGGCTGGCCAAGAGAACATGCCATGGCTATTTATGGCTCTTATACGTCTCTTGCTTACCTTACACCTATTTTAGGCGGTTATATCGCAGACAGAATAATAGGGTATCGATGGGCTGTAGTTGTGGGTGCACTACTTATGACGCTGGGCCACCTTAGTATGGCTATAGAAATTGACCATTCATTTATGTACCTGGGCCTTGTATTGCTTGTAATAGGTAACGGTTTCTTTAAGCCGAACATGACTTCTATTGTAGCGCACATGTATAAAAACCATCCTGAAAAGAAAGACGGAGCTTATACAATATTTTATATGGGTGTTAATGCAGGTGCATTTTTAGGCATGCTGCTTTGTGGCTACATTGGCGAAAGCCCGGATTGGGGATGGAGCTATGGCTTTGGCCTTGCGGGTATCTTTATGTTTTTTGGTATGCTACAGTTTTACTTTACGCAAAACATTTTTGGCGAAATAGGCCTTAAGCCAGTGGCTGATACCGGCCAGGCTGATGCTAACGAAGCTCCGGAAGTTGCTAAAAGAAATCCATTTTCTAAGGTTGACCTTGTGCTGATAGCGCTAACATCTGTAATTGGCCTTGCCTGGATTGTAAACGACCCGGTGTCTGCTATATCCGGTGGTACGGCAAACCTCTTTAATTTTGAATTTGCAGGCCTTAGCGGTTCTAACTTTATGATTATTATGGCACTTGTACTGTTTTTGTTTGTTCTTCTAAAAAGGATTAGCCAATATACTCCTGTACTGCGCGACCGTATGATTGCCATTATTATACTTGCTTTTATAACAATGTTCTTTTGGGCATCGTTTGAGCAGGCCGGCGGTTCTATGACCATTTTTGCTAAAGACTACACAGCACGCTTGCTGGAAGGTAATTCAAAAATTATCTTCAATATTGTAAATACACTTATTACAATTGTGCCGCTTATTATCATTACTTATGTACTGGCAAGGCTTTTTGGTAATACATTTAAAAAATATTCTGTGGGCAATATTATATTAGCATTTAGTTTTGCTATTATATGGGTTATTGTTATTTACATGCTTAAAGAGCAGTATTCTCAGGAAAAATCAGAAGTGCCTGCCACCTGGTTTGGTGTACTTAACTCATTGTTCATTATTACATTTGCCCCATTGGTTTCAAAAGTATGGGAGAGCAAGTACAACCCGTTTGCCACGTTTAAAAACGGTTTTGGTATGATATTGCTGGGCATAGGCTTTGCAGTACTTGCTTATGGCTCTATGGATATACCTGCAGGTGCAAAAACGGCTTCGATAAGCATGATATGGCTGGTGCTGGCTTATTTCTTCCACACCATGGGCGAACTTTGTATATCTCCGGTAGGTTTATCTTATGTTAGTAAACTGGTTCCGGGCAGGATGATTGCCATTATGTTTGGTGTATGGTATCTTGCCATTGCCATAGGTAACAAGATTGCAGGAAAAATGGGCGGTATGATTGATCAAATTACTGCGGAGTACTCTATGGCTACGTTCTTCCTTATCTTTACCCTTATACCGGTTGCATTAGGCTTACTGATAATGGCACTTACACCATTGCTTAAAAAGCTAATGCACGGGGTACACTAAAACTGGCATTCTTTTTGGTTTAACACATCAAAAAATAAACGATTATGAAAAAATTTATATTAGCCCTGTTTGTTGCCTTTAGTGCTTTAACCGCGCAGGCACAAGATATGGAGTGGCATACCGATATGAACAAGGCCATGCAGCTGAGTACTACATCGGGTAAACCAATGCTGCTGTTTTTTACCGGCAGCGACTGGTGCGGCTGGTGCATGAAGCTGCAAAAAGA
>JAZKDS010000385.1:2552-2989 GCA_040387455.1 Bacteroidota bacterium | reverse complement strand
TAAAGTAATATGCCCTTACCAGGTCGCGGCCAAAACGGTTACCGCTACAGTCGTCCATAGCAATATAACCTAATGACTGTACTTTTTGTATCAGCTCTTTACCATCAAAATAGCTACAGTTTGAGCCAGTGCCCAGTATGCAAATTATTGCCTTTTCGTTATTAGGATTAGTAGCATAAGCAGCGGCATAAGTATCTTCTCTTACGCTTATTTCAGCATTAGGAAAAAATTCTTTAAAAACACCGGCCATATAATTCTTCATCCTGTCGGTACCGCACCCGGCACCATAAAAGTAAAGATTTGTAACTTCCTTGCGGTTGTTATAAATGTCAAAGCGCGCTTCAAGCCTTTCTAACGCTTCTTCTTTATTGATAACTTCGGGGCTCAGGCCAAGGGTTTGGGTTGTAAAAAGCCTGTTCCCATCGTCATCAAGCGCT
>JAZKDS010000385.1:0-2542 GCA_040387455.1 Bacteroidota bacterium | reverse complement strand
CCAGTCGGCTTTGGTAGCACCACTATCAACTAATAATTTCATACAAATTAGTTTTGGGTTAAGTTTGGGTAAGTAAAATTAAATTTGGGTTAAATTTAGCTATGTAAAAAAACAAAGCCCCGCCTTTTATAAAAAAAAGCGGGACTGTTTATATTATATTACAAAGATGCAATATGAACTGAAAGGTCAATAAGTTTGCTTGAATAGCCATACTCATTGTCATACCAAGATACAAGTTTAAAGAATGTTGAGTTAAGGCCTATACCGGCTTTAGAATCTATGATGCTTGTACGTTTGTCTGAAACGAAATCCTGAGATACTACGTCATCTTCTGTAAAACCAAGGATACCTTTAAGCTCGTTTTCTGAAGCTGCTTTAAGTACTGCCATAATTTCTTCATAAGATGTTTCTTTAGCTACCTTAACAGTAAGGTCTACCACAGAAACGTCTACTGTAGGAACGCGGAAAGACATACCTGTAAGTTTTCCGTTTAGTTCAGGAATTACTTTACCTACTGCTTTTGCAGCACCTGTAGATGAAGGAATGATGTTAATGCTTGCAGCACGTCCGCCTCTCCAGTCTTTTCTTGAAGGTCCATCAGCTGTCATTTGCGTTGAAGTTGTAGCGTGAACGGTTGTCATTAAACCTTCTACAATTCCAAAATTATCGTTGATAACTTTTGCAAGCGGAGCAAGACAGTTTGTAGTACATGATGCGTTAGATACTACAGTATCAGCAGCAGTAGCTTTGTCATGGTTAACACCCATTACAAACATTGGCGCATCGGCCGATGGAGCAGAGATGATAACTTTTTTAGCACCACCTGTAATGTGTTGAGAAGCTGTTTCGATAGTAGTAAATATACCGGTAGACTCTGCTACTACATCTACACCTACTTCATCCCACTTAAGGTTTTTTGGGTCTTTCTCGGCAGTTACCCTTATGTGTTTACCGTTTACATAAAGCTGGTTGTCTTTAACTTCAACCTCGCCAGCAAAGCGGCCGTGTACTGAATCATATTTTAATAGATAAGCCAAATGATCTACATCAAGCAGGTCGTTAATAGCTACTACTTCAACATTATCTCTGTTGAATGTTTCGCGGAACACGATACGGCCAATACGGCCAAAACCGTTGATTCCTAATTTAACTGTTGCCATTTTTTCTTCTAATTGTTTTTTGTTGTTTAATTCTATTTATGAAACTAGATAGACACAATATCAGAAACCCTGATAAGTTCTTTATCTATCTGAGATTTTCCTTTAACAGCCTGCTCTAACGGAGTAAGTACAATTTCATCTTTTAAGACACCAACCATAAAATTTGATTTACCTTCCAGCAGAACATCTACAGCTTTAACACCCAGTCGGCTTGCCAGTACCCTGTCAAAACAACTTGGAGCGCCACCACGCTGCATGTGGCCTAATATAGATACCCTAACATCATATTCGGGCATATTCTGATCTACATAATCTTTAAGCTCAAAAACATTTTTGCCTATTTTATCGCCTTCTGCAATTACCACAATACTGGATAGTTTGCCCGAAGCCTTACTCTTTTTAAGAGACTCTACAAGCCTGTCTAAGCCCATATCTTCTTCAGGGATAAGTATTTCTTCGGCACCGGCACCTATACCCGCATTAAGCGCTATGTGGCCAGCATCGCGGCCCATAACCTCTACAAAGAAAAGCCTGTTGTGAGAACTGGCCGTATCTCGAATTTTATCAATAACCTCTACCACTGTATTAAGTGCAGTATCATACCCCAGTGTAAAGCTGGTGCCATAAATATCGTTATCAATAGTACCCGGAATACCTATTACAGGAAAGCCATATTCTTCATTAAACAAAAGGCCTCCGGTAAAGCTACCGTTACCGCCTATAACCACAAAAGCATCTATACCTGCCTTAACAAGGTTTTCGTGGGCTTTTTTGCGGCCTTCGGGCGTCATGAATTCTTTAGAACGGGCAGATTTAAGTATTGTACCGCCTTTGTTTATAATATTGTTTACATCACGGGGGCCCATATCTCTAAAATCTCCTTCTATCATTCCCTGGTAACCCCTGTAAATGCCTACGCATTCAATGTTATGAAAAGCACAAGCGCGGACAACCGACCTGATGGCGGCATTCATACCCGGTGAGTCACCACCTGATGTGAGTACGCCTATTTTTTTAATCTCAATTGACATTTTTTATTATTTGATTGTAAAATTATAAATTTTATATAATATATGTAAATCTTATAGACATCTATTATAAAATATGCAAGTTTTCAAACGTTTTCGTTAATAAGTTTTTTATTAACGTCTGTTAATTTTGGCAGTAAAAGAATATTTCTGATAAAAAAAAGATTGTTTTTTTCAGGAAAACAAAATTATATAATTGTTAATTGTCAATTAATCAGTTTCAGGAATACGCTCCGGCTCTTTATTGTCGTCAGTATTCTTCTTCTTTTTCGACTCATTAAACTGAATATAATCAGGCATCAATTCGCTATCCGGAATATCAGTTCCGTTATTAGTATCGGTATCTTCAACCTT
>JAZKDS010000384.1:3983-4251 GCA_040387455.1 Bacteroidota bacterium | reverse complement strand
ATCGTCTTACTCTGATTTCCTGACGCTATACGGTAAAGCTACTATTAGCACCGATAAGCAGAAAATTAAAGAATTGTGGGACCCGATGATGAAGGTGTGGTTTACTGAGGGAGAAGACGACCCCCGCATTACCGTTATTAAATTTACGCCTACCGAAGGCTACTATTGGGATACAAAACACAACATACTGGTATCTATGGCCAAGCGTGCCTATGGCGCTGTTGTAGGCGAAACCTATGATGATAGTATAGAGGGCGAAATAAAGCCT
>JAZKDS010000384.1:0-3973 GCA_040387455.1 Bacteroidota bacterium | reverse complement strand
GTGTCATTTCGACGAAGGAGAAATCCCGACCAATTACCGGTTGAGATTACTTCGTCAGTTCGGGCTTTGCCCTCGTGCTCTCCTTTGTCGAAATGACATACTATGCTTATTACATATCACTTTCAGCATAATCCAATAAGCGCAATGACAAGTCAATATCGGTCATTGCGTTATTTTTTTCTGCTTCCTTAACGGCATTCAAAAAATAGTAAAAGTTAAACAGGCTATAAAACTCAGAGCCGTTATAATCATACTGATGTTTGCCGGCAGTTGCTTCTACCTTAAAAAATTCAAGCTTACTGTTGAGCCCAAATGGCTTCGGCATATAAATTTCAATTTCATCTGCATCGCAGTCTATGTGCTGGGTTTTGCAAAAGTCTTCATAGCTGTTGTCTTCCCAAAAATAATTGATGAGGTCGGGTAGTGTCATGTGTTTTATTATTGAAATCAAATATAGCACAAAATAAAAAACCTGCGGCTCTCACCGCAGGTCATATATCTAATAATCGAAAGATCTAAAAATCCAACAATCTATTTAATCAGCTCAAAGCTACGCTTAACAAATGCGGTAAGCTCTTCGCCTTTAAGCAGGTTCTGGCTTAGTTTAGCAAGGTCTAATGCCTGTTTAACCAGTGCTTCACGGTTAGCATCATCGGCACTTAGTATGTTGCCGGCAAGCTCGCTGTTAGTATTAACCACAAGGTTATACATATCCGGGAAGTTACCCATACCAAACATACCGCCACCACCGCTTTGGCTCATCTCTTTCATGCGGCGCATAAATTCGCTTTGCGTAATAATAAATGGCGAAGCATTACTGTCAAGGGCTTCCATTTGTACCGAGTAACCACTTGGCGGCACCACGGCTTCAATAGCAGCCTTTAGCTGGTCTTTTTCTTCATCGCTAAGTTTAGAGAGCTGCTGCTCATCTTTGTTGATTAGCTTGTCTACATGGTCGCTGTCTACACGCACAAAAGTAAGGCCGGTGTTGTCAGCTTCCAGTTTTTGCACCAGGTGAGATACTATAGGGCTGTCAAGTAGCAATACTTCATAACCTTTATCCTGCGCCGAAGCTATAAAGCTGTGCTGTGCATCTTTGTTGCTGGCGTACAGTAATATCAGCTTACCATCTTTATCTGTCTGGTTGGCTGTTAGTTTTTCTTTCAGTTCCTCAAGGGTAAAATATTTGCCGTCTACGGTAGGGTATAGTACAAACGCGCCTGCTTTCTCGTAAAATTTAGGTTCGCTAAGCATACCATATTCAAGCACAATTTTAATATCGTTCCATTTTTGCTCAAAGTCCTCACGGTTTTCGCTAAATAACGATTTAAGCTTATCGGCTACCTTACGGGTAATGTAGTTGGATATCTTTTTAACCGCGCCATCGGCCTGTAGGTAAGAGCGCGATACGTTAAGCGGAATGTCCGGACTGTCTATAACACCACGCAGCATGGTTAAAAACTCAGGAACAATACCCTCTACGTTATCAGTTACAAATACCTGGTTTTGGTACAGTTGTATTTTATCCTTCTGAACCTGTAGGTCGCCTGAAAGTTTAGGAAAGTACAATATACCGGTAAGGTTAAACGGATAATCTACATTAAGGTGAATGTTAAACAACGGTTCTTCAAACTGGGTCGGGTATAGCTCGTGGTAAAACGTTTTATAATCTTCCTCGGTAAGGTCGGCAGGTTGTTTTGTCCAGGCTGGGTTAGGGTTGTTTATTATGGTGTCAACCTCAATTTCTTCCGGTTGGTAATCAACTGGAGCATCTTCGGGGGTTGGCAGGGTTTCTTTATGAGTGCCAAATTTAATAGGCACCGGCATAAATTTGTTATACTTTTTAAGAAGTTCCCTGATTTTAGATTCCTCTAAAAAGTCAAGAGAATCCTCGGCAATGTTCAGGATAATCTCAGTACCTCGGGTAGTTTTATCACTTGGTTCCAGCGTAAACTCAGGGCTGCCATCGCAAATCCAATGTACTGCAGGGGCATCTTTATATGATTTAGTGATGATTTCTACTTTTTCGGCCACCATAAAGGCAGAGTAAAAGCCAAGGCCAAAATGCCCAATGATACCGCTGTCTTTAGCCGAATCTTTATATTTTTCTAAAAACTCTTCAGCACCCGAAAAAGCCACCTGGTTGATGTACTTTTCTACCTCTTCGCCTGTCATGCCAAGCCCCTGGTCTATAATGTGTAGTTTTTTGCCCTCTTTATCAATCTTAACCTCAATAACAGGGTTGCCATATTCTACATTGGCTTCACCAATATTAGTAAGGTGTTTTAGCTTAAGTGTGGCGTCTGTTGCGTTACTTACAAGTTCGCGAAGAAAGATTTCGTGGTCGCTGTATAAAAATTTCTTGATTAACGGAAAGATGTTTTCTACCGAAACATTAATTTTTCCTGTTGTCATAGTTATATGTTTATTGTTCGTTTGCTTAGCCACGTCAAATAAAATACCAAACTGCCCGCGGTGACAAATTGGCATTTTTGTTAAAGAAAACAGGCTTTAAGAAAAGATTAATATGGCAGTATTACAGTAGTTTCAAATACTATAAACCCTTATAAATTGACGGTACTACAAACATTTGCAGTATCGCTATACTGCTTAGTTGCTATTATACTTACAACAGTAGTATCTTTATACTACGAAAATGCAAAATTTAATAAACCTAAACAAACCCATTATGAAAAAACTATTGTCAATATGTATGCTGGTGGTACTTGCCGCCTCATGCGGATCTCTTGACCAAAAATCGCAGGTTGGCATTAAAGGCAACTGGACAATCAGCAGTGTTACCTATCCGGGTAGCGAGTACATTAAGGTAACGTCTTTTGATATTGCCGACTCTCAGTGCTTTGTAGGCAGTGCTTGGAATTTTATTTCTAACAACAACAAAGGTACTATGACTATTAATAGCAGTGCCTCAGGATGTCCTTCATTTACCAGCCCTATAGTATGGACAAGTACTAAAGAAGGTAACTTTACCCTTAAAATTACCGAAGGCGAAAAGGCCAAACGTGTAACCCAGGGGTATGTTTTAAAACTTCAAAATCAAACCGAAAGCTCTTTTGAACTGGTTGATAATGTAACTGTTGGCGGCAAAACAGTAGCTGTGGTATACAATTTCACCAAAATATAAATAATAAAACAAAACACATCAAAAATATAAGAATCATGAAAAATCTAAAAGTATATATGCTTGCCTTTGCATTTACAGGTGGCATAGGGTTAACCTCTTGCGAGGCTATTAAAAATACTAACAATACACAAAAAGGTGTGGCCATTGGTGCAACATCGGGTGCTGTAATAGGTGGTGTATTGGGCAACAATATTGGTAAAGGCGGTAATACTGCCCTGGGCGCTATTTTAGGTGGCGTTGTGGGTGGTGCTGTAGGTGGTGTTATTGGTAACAAAATGGACAAGCAGGCTCAAAAAATTGAAGAAACCCTTCCGGGTGCTGAGGTTGAAAGGGCAGGCGAGGGTATCAAAATTACATTGGGTGAAAACTCGGTTAATTTTGACCTGAACAAAGCTACGCTTACTTCTACAGCTAAAGCCAACCTTGATAAAATTACAAAAGTATTTAACGAATATCCAGATACTTATATCTATATCTTTGGCTACACAGACAGCAGCGGTAGCGATGAGTACAACCTTAACCTAAGCGAGCAAAGGGCTGCATCAGTTAAAACGTACCTTTCTGGTAAAGGTATTTCTGGTTCAAGGGTTGTTACAATGGGTAAAGGTGAAGCCGACCCAATTGAAAGTAACGATACTAAAGCAGGACAAGCTAAAAACAGGCGTGTTGAGTTTGCAATTACCGCAAATGAAAAAATGGTTGAAGATGCACAAAAAGAAGTTAAGTAATTATCTGTCTTTTGTTTATGTAAAAAAGGGCTGCCATATGGCAGCCCTTTTTTTATGTATTTAAGGAGGATTATCTCCAGTCGTTATCAGAACCGTTTTT
>JAZKDS010000383.1:6361-15875 GCA_040387455.1 Bacteroidota bacterium | reverse complement strand
TGGCGGTAACCATTTTGGGCATAGGGCTGCCCGGTAAACAGGTATACTTTGGGGCTGTCGAGTATGCCCTGCACAATACGGCTTTCATCTTCGGTAAGCAGCTCTGCCACTACCTTAAGGGTATCGGTGCTTTCTTTACCTATCTGGGTGGTGCGGGCAAAGGTATCGGCCAGGTTGGCATTATCGCGGTCCAGTTCGCCCAGGTGTTTTGTGGTGCGGTCTATGCTGTAGGTATCTTCAAACAACCAGTAGTTGTAGCCCCCCATAGCATTGAGCCATTTTAGGTAAACGCCACATTTATAAGGTACTTTTTGCAGGTGGATAAACTTATCGTTATTGCTTGCTGTTTCATTGCGCATTATGCGCAGGCGGTTAAAACCGGTAGCCATGGGCAACACATCTTCCAGCGACTCATCGGTGCGGCCATCGCTTACAAAAAGGCGGCTGCCATAGCCCCCAAGCGGAAAAGTTTGCGAAAGCAAATTGGTCTCATTTTTTAGCGTTAGCCCTGTAACATTGGCATAAAACGGAATATCAAACGGATAGCCCTGCCAGTATTTTAAGTAATAGCTGTTTAATGCATTTTTTTGGTAAGCCGAAAGCACTAATGTGTCGGATACGGCATACTGGGCAGGATCGCCCAGCTGCTGCACGCCTGCCAGCCAGGAGAGGGTTACCTGGTGGGTATCCTCAATACCCGTTGCCGGATAAATTTTAAGGATAACAGGCCGCTGCAAAAAAACACGGGATGCAATGTTATACACAAAGCTTTCGGGATCAGCGCTGTTTAAGTCGGGCTGTGTGGTATCTTCAAAATTATTTCTGTTAATGAGCGCCGAAACGTAGGGCTTAAAGTTGAAAAAAAACCGGTTGGCCGGGTCAGGATACAGCGTTATTGTACCGGTGGTAAGCCCTGTAATTTCGCACCGCACAGGCTGTATGCTGTTGCTGTAAAAGCGGATGATATGGTTGTTAAACGCCATGTTTAGCGTATTGCTATCTGTAGGCGTGGTAAATACTATCATGCGGGGGTTAGGTGTTTCAAAATCTCTGTAGTAAAGCCGGAAACATATAGCGCCCCGGCCTTATCAAGTATGCTGTTTATGCGCTGCGGGGTAGCAATGCTGCCCACTATATCTTCAAAGCCCTGTTTGGGTTTCCAGCCCCGGCGGGCAATTTTTCGGGCTATTAAAAATGCCAGGCTGCTAACCGAAATTTCGCTGCCCAGCCTGGCGGCAATGCCCTTTTTAATAATCCATTGCTCTATAACAGCACTGGGTGGCGCTTTGCCGGGCCCGCGACCGTTAATATATTCATCGGCTACTATGCTAAAGCCGTTGGGCAGTTGCTGCACCGCTACACTTTTGCCCCAGTTGCCGGTATTCTCCATCCCAGATACCTCATAAGCCTGTACTATTTCCTGCCGCAGTGCTTCAAATTCGGCACTAAGCAATTGTGCTACATCACTATTCATAACCTGCAGGTATGCTTATGGTGTAAGAGCACAGCAGGCCATCCATATTGGCATCAAGGGCATCGGTAACGTCTACGTTTTCCCACTTGGTTACCTCTGCCCCGGTGCAGGCCAGGCTGTTGCCTATAGCGCTGAATTCAGCTAACAGCGGTTCTATGTTTTGGGTGTATTTAGAGGTTGCCTCTTCGCCCCTTTCAGCGAAATAATGGGCATCGAATTCGGCGTGCTTTACCAAAAAGAATTTGCCCTCGTAAACGGCGCCGGTAATCAGGGTGCCGGTATCATTATATTGGCTCTTGCGGTTGGTAAACTCGTGCAGCAGGAAAATTTTATCAGGTTCAAGGGTGCCGTCGAGCAGGTTAAGGGCGGCTTTTTTGCCGTAATGATACTCCAGCTGCCGAGCTTGTGCAATGGTGTGGAGGATGCGTACTATGTCTTTCATTTTTTATGTGGATTTGGTTATTTGGGTATGGGGTTATTTGAATGTGGACAGCAAAGTCCTGTTTTGGCGGTGAGATTTTTTTTTAAGAGTATCATTAACGGTAAAAGGTTATTTTAGCTGCAAATTGCTTTCTTATGAGTTTTACATTACAGCTTTTAGATTCACATTGGGTACTTGAAGAAGAAGACTATCCGATAGACCTTTGCTCTCACGGTTATGTAATTGCCGCTATTGGAAACGAAATTCTTTGTGACAGAGATTCTGATGCTGTTACCACAAGTGCCGCAGCCCTGCATCTTATGCGCACCCTGAAACACGACTATAAACCAAATACATTTGCCGGGCAGCTATTGCCCTGCTGCGGGCATTTTATGACTGCCGCTAATGATACTTTACTCCAGGTACACCTGCACGGCTGCCTGCATGGGATTGACTGGTTTGTAAATCATTTAGATGATATGGTAGTGCTTGCATCTGAAAAAGGTACTGTGGTGCATATTAGTTTTGAAAACTATAAACAACAAATATTGGCATTTGCAGATGCCGTCGAAAATTTTTATACTGTTTCTTCACCTAAAATAATGCCTGACGATGATTTTGACCGTAACGGCTATATTGCTTTCTGGAATGAGTGGCGGATTTTGAGGGATGGTTTTAATTTACGCTGATATGAAAAAGCATCAGGCATCAGCCGGCCTTTTAATGTTAATTTCAGGCTTTATCCTGAATGGTTTGGCATGGACAGTTTTGCCGGGGCCTGTATTAAATACAGCAGGTCTTATTTGTGGGTTGGGACTGATTTTTTTAGGAGTAATTTACCTTTTGCTTAGCAGGAATTAGTATGTGATGCTGATGTAAGAGTATCTCTGTAGAGATTCCTCAACTTCGCTAAAGCTGCGGTAGGAATGGAAAAACCACCCCACCGTACGGGCACTCCTCAAGAATGGAACAGTTTCACTCATTTTTTGAAAATCGGTGCGTGAGACGCAAACATTGCGGCTCTACTGAAAACCGCCCTTCGACAGGCTCAGGGTGACTGAAAACTGAGACTGAGACTGCCCACTCCCTACTGCCTGCTCAACTTTTGATATTCTGCCTCTACCTCATTCTGGGTTTTGGTTTGTGCCAGCAGGCTGAATATTTCGCCGTAGGGTTTACGGCCTAAATCAAATGGGTATTGACCCAGCAGTTTGCCCAACTGCACCAGCGGAAGCGTATCGGTATAGGGTTTTAGTTTATCTGCACCAGACATATCCCACAGGTGGTTATCGGTACTTTGGGATGACAGGATTTTGTTTTCGGTTTGAATGATGCGGGTAAACTCGGCCACCATGAATTTTTTGGCAGCAAAAAACTCAACAATGCGGGTGTTGTAAAAGGTTTTCTCGGGCACCTCAAAGCATATCTCAAAAAGCTGCTGTATGCCCGGCCAGCTGTTTACCTTTGGCAGCAGCCGTATGCAGTATTTTACATTGGCATAAGGCATATTTGCTATGTGCATTTGCCGGCTAGCAAAGCTATTTTTTGGGTTAAGGTGTTCCAGGAGGAGATCATACTGCAATGTATCGGGCAGGGCTGTGTATTGTTTCAGGGTGATGTTTTTCATGTGATGTAGATTTGTGGATGTGGTAATTGGGTTATTTGTTTTGAACGCGGGTGACGCGGATTTAACCACCCCGCCCCTCAAGAGGGGAATAGCTTCACTCGGGCTCAACCCGCAACACCCAACTCATAACTATTTAACCCACCCTAATACGCGCTGTGTAGGTTTTGCGCAGGGCAAACCAGTAGCGCATCATGATGCTGTCCCACTCATCGGGCGATCGGCCCAAGTGCTCTTTTATACGCTCTTTCGGGATGATGCCCTGGCGGCCGTCGCGGTCAATGTCTTTTAGCTTTACCTGCTCCATTTCTTCTATTGTGGTTTGCATCACAGCATCATTATCGCATATTTCGCCGGCAAGGCGGTTGGTTATCATTTCGGCCATTTTTATGCTGCACTGGCTCTTGAGGTTGTCAAAATTGGGCTTTACCCAAGCATTACCTTCTTTAACCGGTAACGGCACTGCGTTGTTTGTAAACCCTTTACAACGCAAAAAGTCGACTACACCGCCACCCACGCCGTCTTCATCGGCGATGATATTGCTAAGGGCGATGCTGTGTTTGGACTGCAATATTTTTGCACGGCCCACTACCTCATCTAATCCCGACTTTGCGATAGATTCGCGGGCAATGCACACCCAGCCGTACCATACCCGGAAGACCGTTTTATCACGCCCCTTTCGGGCAACGTCTATAGTCATGTACTTTAGTTCGTTACTGGCAGGTTGCAGGTGTGTGGGGCTGAAATAGTCGGCAATGGCATCGCGGTCTATTAGCGTTGCAGGGTCGTCATCATACTCCCAGTTGCCGTAGTACAGGCGTTCGCGGCTGTTTTTGTCTAGCCTTAGTAACGATTGCAGGTACGCTGGGTGCAGGTAGGGGTTATCTGTAGGCAGGCTTTGTATGAACCTGCGGTGGGGTGCGAGCTGCCCATCCCGGTGGGGTTTGTAAAACTCTTTATACGCCCAGTTTTTAGAAGGGTTGCAGCTGCCCAGCATCTTGGGTGTGAGCTTGTTTTCGGTAAGCTTGTAACGGATGCGGCTTTTGACAATTTGCCATGCGTGGTAGGCCACCTGGCTGCATTCGTCTATAAAAGCACCAGTAATTTCGAGCGATCCCAGGCTGTCAAAATTGGGGTCGGATGGGTAGTGGAACAGGTCTTTTAGCAGTATCTGGCTGCCGTTGTTAAAGTAAATCACGTTTTCTGTAGCCTTGTATTTAAACTGGCGTGTGAGGCGTAGTTGCTTGGCCAGTTCAAAAAAGGTGTGCAGTGTGGTTTCCTTCAGGGTTTTAAGCTTGCTGCGGCCCATGAGCCAGCGTGTGCCGGGATAGCGGCCGCACATTTCTATAAGCCACAGGCAGCCCAGTGCGCTCTTGCCGCCGCCTGCTGCCCCGCCGTAAAGCACTTCTTCAGTTACCTGATCTTTGAGAAAGTACACCGCGTGCTGTTGTTTAGCCAGCAGTTGCATCGGTTTCGGGGTTGTGGCCGGGGCCCAAATTTATGGTGAGGCCGCGCACAGGGTAATCGTCGGGATCTTCGTGCTTAAGGCTCCAAAGCTTGGGGTTGCGGTTGCGCAGCCAGAACTGCTGCGAGCGGAAATCGGCCGGAATGTGCTTTTCGACCTCCACTATTTCTATGCGCTCTTTTTCTACGCGCTTGCCGTTTTCGTCATAATAAATTTCCTTGCATTTTATGGCCTGCCTGGTGGTGATAACCCTATCAAGCGTTGCCCTGTAAAGCGATTCTCCATATCGGCGGCACGGTTGCCCCGTGAAACGGCTTCAGCAAAGGCCGGATGGTCGCTTTTCCAGTGGATGATGGTCTCTCGGGTTACGCCAAAGAATGCACCTAAATCGCGGTCGATGGCACCCAAAAGGCACAGCTTGTATGCCTGATCGGCAAACTCGTCTTTATAGGGGCCGCTGTAGGATTTTTTTTTGCGCGGGGTTTTTGGTATGACGGTTGGAACGGAAGCGGTTTGGGGAGCTTCGGTTTCGGGGTTCATTTTTTAGGTGGGATGAGGAAATATTGGGGATGAAAAAAGCCTCGGTTATGAGGCTTCTTCTGGAGTAAAATAAGGGGTAACCCCTTTATCATCTATATACTCTTTTATTTTATCTATTTCGCTAAAATCTACGTAATCAACTAAATTGTTATCTTTTACATATTTCCAAGCTTGATGATTTTTAATTTGCTGCTTTGAAGGTTCTTCTCCAATAATGAAATAATGGCCTTCTTTTTTATCTTCAAAATCTGCCGCCTTTGTAAATGTGATATATTTATTTAAATCATTTTCTAAGTTATATAGCCGCTTTGAAAAATCCATCGTTTGCCCTGCAACAATAATTCCATTTTTCCCGATGAAATCTACAGTTACAGGCGTTATTAACTCTTTAAAATCAATAGGTGTTATAGTTGTATGCAAATTAACTTTGTGCTCAATTTTAGGAAACAATTTCCGCTCAACCTTTTCTTCAAAGGAAGTTTGGATATCCTCTATATGTTCTTCAAAACGAAATATATATTTTTCAAAAAGTTTTTTAAAATTTTCCGTAATTAAAGGTAGCTCAATAGTTTTAACTTCTGAAAATGACACAAGGTTATTTGCATAACGGTTAAGGTAGGCCATATATGACTCTTTTATCCATTCTGTTTTTTTACTTGCTGCATCAAACTTCATTATGCCAGTTTCTAAATCTTTGTTGATCTCTCTGTCAAGACTTTTAAAGTATGTTTTTAGTACGTTGAAATTCTGAGCAGGGATAAGGCTTTTGACAGCATTAAGCTTTGGTTCAGAAATCCTGAAAAAGTCATTTTCATTATCAAACATAATAAGGCCAATACTCACTTTTTCGTCTAAAGCGGCATTTAATGGAATATAGATTATGCTGAAAAATGTTTTCATTTGTTATCAAACTTTATCTGAATAAACGACCTAAAAGATGTCTCGCAATCTTTAAGCCATTTTTCGTTAAATAATTCTTTTCTGATATTTTGTTCAAGTGCTTCAGTATCAATTCCCCATTGAGGGGGAATAAGACTGATAATATCCGTCAGGGCCATTTCGCATTCAGATACGCAAAGGTAGAAACTTTCTACAATCTTATTAATCGCTTCTGTTAATTTTCTGCCTTTTTTAAACAGTACACCTGCCAAATCTGTGTTTATGATAGATTCTTCGGCAATAATTTGATAAAGCCCGTGTTTTAAAGCACCTGAGTTGAAAATCTCTCCGTGGTCAAAAACACAAAACTTATGATTATTAGGGTTTGAAAAGTCTATAATAAGATTACTATTATTGTTGTTGCGATCTTCATTACTTAACCATATGTCATACATTGCAATTTTAAGAAAATCCTGCTTTTGCTTTACTTTAGAGCTAAAGTTTTTGTCTCTGAACATAAGCAAAGAAGATTCATCTATTTCTTTACAATTCTGTAAAAAACGTGAGCCAAAACAAAGCTTCCTGAAATTTATTATCTGCAAATAACGTCCAGACTGCTGCGGAATATGTTCATCGGGTATTTCGATCAGGCAGATTTCAGGTGTGAAAATATTCCAAATCTCTGCAAACTTTGAACCAATAATTTCATTTACAAGCTTATTTGCATTATCATGTTTGCACACCCAATCGTTTACATCGTCGCATGTAACCAAAAGCGGCCTTGCTCCGGTATCGTATACTTTTGTAGCTTCGTGAATAGTTTTTCTTATAGGAAGCACTTAAACAACTGATTAGTTATTTTCAAATATAAAGAAGTTTCTGATATAAATCATATAACGTAAATGGTTTAAATTCTCCACTCATCTTCCTTACCTTTACAAAAACCATAACCATGGCCGAGAACAAAATAAACATAACCTCATCTTTAGCCGAGAAGGGCTTTGATGCTGCCAAAAGTTTTTTAAGCCGGCTTATAGGCCCGGCGGTTGACGAGGTGGGCCTGCTGATTGCCGACCCTATACGTGCCTGGCGCTTTAACAACCAGCTCAAAATGCTGAATAAGGCTGAGGAGCGTATTAAAAAACAGGGCATCAGCCTGAAAAAGATTTCGGTTAAAAACCTGGTGCCACTGCTGGAATATTCGTCTTTAGAAGAAGATGACAACCTGCAAAACATGTGGGTTAACCTGTTTGTAAATTATGTTGATGCCGATAAAAACTATGCTTCATCGGTGTTTCCGTATATACTGAGCCAGCTTTCATCAAGGGAAGCTGAGCAATTATCTGATTTTAGCGATGCTAATTTTATATCGTATAAAAAACTGCTGGTATCTGAAACCGAGCTGTATAACTTAATGCGCCTTGGCCTGGTTAAGGAAGCTGAGTACCTGCAGAAAAAAACGATGAGTGTTATACGCATTAAAACGCAACACTTTGTATCGGATATGTTTTACCTTACTGCTTTGGGTAAGGAGTTTTTAGCCTGCTGCGATTCGGCTGAAAATGAGTAATATGTGGGCATAACCCATAACTATACCACGCATCTGTCCGTGGCTTATTAACTTGTTTCCAGTATTTCAAAGAACAGCTTTTGAGTAATAAATAGTCAGAGATGCACCCACTACGCTACGGTGGGCATGGAAAAACCTGCTTCGACAGGCTCAACGTGACTGCAACTCACAACTTTTAAACCCTCACAATACTATCAATAATCACATTATTATACGTACCCTTTGAGCCCGAGATGTGGAATTCCATTTCGGCAACGTCGCCGGGCAAAAAGTCCTGGATGATTTCTATTTTAGTGCCCAGCGCCGAGGGGTAAAACACCCTGCCGGTTTCCTGCTCAAAGTGCAACTGCTGCACTGCCGTGCCTAATTTTGTGGTTTTTACATCGCCTATGGCGGTTATAATGCCTTTTATTTTGTAGTTCATTTCCTTAGAGTCATAAAGTTTTTAAAGTTGTAAAGTCATAAAGTTTAGTTGGGGGTTGTGGGTTGGGAGTTGTTGTAAAGTTTAGAACTGTAAATCAACCCTTAACCCGAAACCGCTTACGCGGTTTCGACCGCAAAAGCTACGAGGTTGTTGTACTGTATGCCGCTGTTTTTGCTGGTCTTGCCTTCCAGGGTTACGCTTACCTGTATCTCGTCGTTTTCTTTGTAGGCTGCAAGGTCGTCCATGCGGCGGCCGCGAAATTCTACAAAGGCTTTTTGCCTGTGGTCTGGCACAAGGGTTACTATTTTTTTTTCGTGGCCCGCAGTGTTGCGGTACTCAATGCTTTCGATGGTTCCTGTAATTGTCATTTTTTTTAGTTTTTAAAGTTTAAAGGTGTCAAGTCTTAAAGTTGGGTTGAGAGTTGTGCTTCACTCTTGTGTGAGAAGCAGGCATTGCGCCTCTACTGGCAACCCATAACCTGCAATGCTTTCAACCGTTGCTCCGCTTCAGCCAAATCGGCTGCCCTTTCGTCTTCACGGTTAAAAATGTGATAGTAAGGCAGCGTGGTTATGTTGGCAATCTCGGCTTCAATCCGGCGAATGCGGCGGTTTAGGTGCTTAGGCCCCCTAACCCCCAAAGGGGGAATTCCTGTAGTACTGTACATGGCTACGCGATTTTGAGTGAAGCTCCATCTCCTTCGGCGATTGAGAGGCTCCTACTCCGTTATGCTAAACCGCCTGTCGGCGTTAAAATGCATTATTGCACTTAGGTCGGCCTGCTGGTTGAGCACTGCAGCTGGTTTTGATGCGCATGTGCCTTTACTATCAGGACTTTGTACCGTTTGTGTGGTTTGGTTTTCATGAGGCATATATATGTTTTGTATGGCAAATCTTTGTGCTTCAGGTTATATAAGTGCCTTACTTAAACTACCAGTTGTGTTAAAATGCGCTAATTTTCACACTCAATGTTGTTTATTACACTTTTTATAATATCTTTGTCGAATCACATTGCAAAATTAAGTGGAATATTCCACATTGCAAAACATTTTGATGTTAAATTTTCTGCATTGCGTGGAAAATATTCTAATACGATTGCTAAAGTATTGATTATGGAAGGA
>JAZKDS010000383.1:225-6351 GCA_040387455.1 Bacteroidota bacterium | reverse complement strand
ATGGAAGGATTGGATATAAAACAACGTCGCGAACAGCTGGGGCTTACACAAAAGGAGCTTGGCGACCTTATTGGGGCAAGCCGCGAGACGATTATCAATTATGAGAAGGGAAAGCCGATTCCGAAGTCCAAAAGTGAAATATTGCACAAAGTGCTGCATGAAGATTCGCCGTACCTTAAAAATGTAAAACAGGAAGAAGTTGTAAAATTTTCTGACGACTTTGAAAATAAAAACGGCAACAAATTTATTGAGCTGCCCAACGGGCAATTTTATATGCTGATGCCCCTGGCCGAATTTAACATCCAGGCCGGGTTTTTAGACCATTACCAGGATGCCGACTTTTTGATGGACCTGAGCCAGCACGGTATATTGGTAGATAAACCGGTACACGGGCGCTATGTGGCCTTTAGGGTTAACGGTGACAGTATGGACGATGGCAGCAAGCACGCTATTAGCCGCAATAGTATTTTGAGTACCCGAGAATTGCAAAGACACCTATGGAACAGCAAGTTACGTTACAGAGACTTTCCGTACTGGGTTATTTATACCACTCAGAGCAAGATGCCGCTGCTTAAGGAAATTATAGAGCACAATACCGCAGAGGGCTACATTACCTGCCACAGCCTTAACGACAGCCCTGAGTTTACTGACTTCCGCCTGAATATGGATGATGTACAGGCACTGTTTTATGTGATTGATGTAAACAGGACGGTGAGCAAAAAAAGCTTTTATTAGATTATAATCAGTGTGTTATATGATTTTTGTAGTGTTTTTTGATGTGTTTTAGCTACTTCATGTTCAAAATATACACTAATAGAACAGGTTGCAACATCTAATTTAATTTGATGTTCTACACCGTTTTCGTTACATTGCGTCAAAAATCACCAGTATAATCACGACATGAAAAAAACTGTAATCTCCTTATTTCTATTAAGTTGTACTTTGTCAAATGCGCAAGACCTTGATATTGTTATCACTTCGCCCAGTAAACCTCAAATATTCAATGATTATGAATATAAAAACGCATCGTTAAAAAAATATAAAGTAACTATTTGGAATAAGGATAATTCTATTTTGCCGCAAAGTTATGTAAGCAACGTAAATGTTGATAATAACAATGTATTATGGTTACTTGGTGACAATAAACTTTTGTATTTAATTGAAAACAAATTAGCAGCTCCATTGCAAAACACAACCATACCTCAAAAACAGGCATCGTATTTTGAAATAGGAACTGACAACAATAATACCATCTGGCTTGACGGCTTGGGCGATAATTTATTCAGTTATGGTAAGGATGGCTGGAAGCAATGGACTCCGGAAACAACTAAAAGCAAAGGGGCCTACAATATTAATTATAACAGTACTACCGGAGAAACATTCTTTTGTTCTGATGCAGGGCTTACCATAAAAAAAAGTGACACATGGACTAAAATCAATAAAGACAGCCTTACAGCCCTGCCCTCTAACAGAGTTTGTTTTGCGCAGCGTGATTCTAAAAACAGGTTGTGGATAGGAACCTACAGTGGAGCTGTTATGATTGATGAAAACGGCAAAGCTGTAAATTTTGAAACAACAGATACAATACTTAAAGGCCTGACTATTACCTCTATGGCCGAAGATGAAAAAGGTAACGTTTACTTTGGGCTTTTTGAATTTAACCTTAAAAGAAATCCGGGCAGCAGAAATAAAAATGAAGGTATTGGCATATACAATACAAACGGCACATGGAAGCACTTAACAACCGAAAACTCAGGTATTCCTTGTAATCAGAATAACAGCATAGCATACAGCAAAGCTGAAAAAGCACTTTGGATATCATCAGAAACCTGTGGATTAAGCAGGTATGATAAAAAAAAGACACGTGGGAAAATTACCACAATGAAAACTCATCGGTTCCTTCATCTAAAATACTTCAGATTGATATAGATAGCAAAGGCATACTATATTTGGCTACAGACTTAGGCTTGGTAAAAATTGAAAAGAAATAAGAGAGAGGTTTTAACTCTACACCGTTTTCGTTACATTGCGCCAAATTTAAGCAATGGCAGATATACATATACCTCAGCAGGCTTTGCCTACCAAACCCCATTTTGCAATATTAGACGGCCTGCGTGGCGTGGCAGCCCTTATGGTGGTTGCGTTTCATGTTATGGAAACCCATGCCGGTGGCAGCCATATCGACCAGATTATCAACCACGGCTACCTGGCCGTTGACTTCTTTTTCCTGCTCTCGGGCTATGTAATGGGTTATGCTTATGATGACCGCTGGGAGCGTATGAGCTTAGGGGAATTTTTTAAGCGCCGCCTGGTGCGCCTGCAGCCCATGGTGGTTATCGGCATGATTATAGGTGCCATCTTCTTTTACTTTCAGCAAAGCGAGGCATCCGGAATGGGCAAAATAGCTGATACACCGGTGTGGCAAATGCTGCTAATCATGGTTATTGGCTTTACGCTGATACCCGTACCCCCATTAATGGATATTAGGGGCTGGAACGAAATGCACCCGCTTAACGGCCCGGGCTGGTCGTTGTTTTTTGAATACATAGCCAACATACTCTACGCCCTTTTTGTACGGAAGTTTAGCAAACTGGCCCTCAGCATTTTAGTATCCATTAGTGCCGCGGTGCTTATACACTATGCCGTAACCAGCAAAAATGGCGATGTAATAGGCGGATGGTCCATCACGCAGGAACAACTCCGAATAGGGTTTACCCGAGTTATGTTCCCGTTTTTTGCAGGTATACTGTTGTTCAGGACTACTAAAGTCACTAAAATAAAGAATGCATTTGTATGCTGCAGCCTGCTTACCATTGCCGTACTGGCCATGCCCCGCATAGGCGGTACCGAACACCTGTGGGCCAATGGTTTATATGATTCGCTTAGCATTATCATTGTCTTCCCCTTAATCGTTTATTTTGGTGCCAGTGGCGAGCTAACCAGCACCTTGGGCAAAAAAGTAAACAAGTTTTTGGGCGATATATCTTACCCTATTTACATTACGCACTACCCGCTTATTTATGCCTATACTGCTTATGTTGTTAACGGCAAGGTTACCTTTAGCCAGGCGCTGCCTTATGCGCTGCTTACCTTTTTTGGCAGCATTGCCCTAGCCTATGCGTGCTTAAAGCTGTATGACGAGCCCGTAAGGAAATGGCTAAGGGTAAAGTTAGGGTAAGCATATAATTTATATATTTGGCATTACACTAAAATCCTCACAACCTTATGATTATTTACGGAACCGGTGGCAGAAGAATTGCCCAACATACAATTAAGCCTGTATGTACCGCCTGCGAAGCACAAAACAGCCTGCAAATGCATATTTACCAGCGCTATGGCCATGTGTTCTGGATTCCGTTTGTACCTTCAGGAAAAACTGCCGCCACACAATGCAACCGTTGCCATGCGGTGTTGCAGCAGGCCTATTTTCCTGACACATACATGACTGAATACCTGCGTCTTAAAAAAGAATCTAAAACCCCCTGGTGGGCTTATGCGGGCCTGGGGCTGCTGGTTATAGCAATAGCATCTGCCATTATAATCGACCGACAGGATGATGCTTATGATGCGCAGATAATACTCACTCCGCAAAAAAACGACCTCTACCAGGTTAAGATCAGTGCCTCAGAATACACCTTGTATAAAGTTGACAAGGTAGACGGAAACATGGTATATTTGTTTGAAAATGAGTTTGCTATAAACCAATCTTCGGGTATAGATGACTTAAAAGAAAAGCCATTTACTAAAGAAAGCTACCCCGTATCTAAGTACAGCCTTAAGGTAATGCTGGAAAAGGGTGAAATTATTGATGTTGAAAGAGATTAAACTTAAAATAAACCGATACAAATATATGAAACACATTACTTCTCTCATTGTACTGCTGTGCTGCACCGCAGCCATGGCCCAGACTAATTTTATACAGGTTATGGTAAACGACACACTTTGGGTAAAAATGAAATCGTTTGATTATGAGATAATTGTAAATCCTTATGATTATGACTATGGCTATTCGAGCGATTCGGTTTATGTGGAAGACACACAGACTGAAAAACAAATTTTTGATGCGAAGCTTAAAAAAGAAGGTAACAGGCTAAAGGAACTTCAAAAGTTGCTTGTAAAAAACAAATTTGCACCTCAGCCTCTTCAAAACAGCCCTTCGGCAACTGTGGGGGTAGATTATGGCCAATCACAAGGCTTTGTGGTTACTATAAAAACGCCGGCAGAGGGCAGGCGACTGCAAGATGTTTTAAAATCCCTAAACTATGTTGTTGCTACACCAAAAAACTACAAATATGCTGATTACTCTTTACAGGAAGAACAGTTTATGAAAAAGCTGGTGGCGCACTCGCGCAAAAAAGCTGAGGCAATGGCCATAGCATCAGGCCAAAAGCTGGGCAAAGTAATTGAGATTATAGAAAATGACATTTACGAAAACATATCGTATGACACTTACCTTAGCGAAGACAGTAAATTTGATGATGCGAATGAAAAAATGATGCGGATATGGCCTAAAACTATCTCGGTAAAATATACGCTAGAATAACTCATGAGGGCATTTATACTTTTGATTTTCATAGTCTTAACCTCCTGCACTAATAAAGAAAAGGCTTTAGTTGTAAATGCACCGGCGTATAAAAAAATTCCGTTTGACCTTAAGACTAATTTTCGCGACACTATTGCCTTAAAAATAAATCCTGTCAAAGATTATAAATATTGGGCATACGTCAGTTTTAGGCAACAAACATCTGGCAGCGAGCGTACCGCCATTATAAGCCAGGGCGGGGATCCGCTTTTGCGAAAAAATATAAATGTTAAGCAAAAAACGTTTGGTTTTTTTCAGGCAGGGCACCCCTCTTTTACATGCAATTATATAGTAGCTTTAGATGGCGGCAAGGAAAAGGTTATTGATACTGAGGAAGGCTTTCGTGCATTTTTAGGCACTATAGACAACCTTGAAGAGGCTGTTTTATTAGCAATAAGCCATGGGTACTGGCTTGACCCTGACATAAGAGGGAGCGCTTTCCGCATAAATAATGGTAATTATGAAATGCACCTGCTAAAGTTCAGCAGCCATCTGCTCCAAAAAGAATCTGTAGAGGTGATTGTAAACAAAAACGGAACTATTAAAACAAAGACCCTGGGCGTTTACTGTAAAGGCAAACCAGAATGTTATTAACCCGTTATTAAAAATCAAACCTAAGCTGCACAGCTACAGTCTTTTTTTCGCCGGCCTCATTATTAAGGTTATTGAGCGAAATACCCAGCAGGCGTACCGAATCTTTAAGGCGTTCCTGATATAGCAGTTCTTTAACAACCTCTAATATCAGGCTTTTATCTGATATAAAATAAGGCAGTGTTTTGCTGCGGGTCTGCACGGTAAAATCAGAGTATTTGATTTTGAGGGTTACCGTTTTACCGGCAATCTTCTTTTTTTGCAGGCGGCGCATTAACTCTTCGGCAATATGGTCCAGTTTTTCAAGCATAAACACCTCACTAACAAGGTTTTCAAAAAAAGTATGCTCTGTCCCTACAGATTTTACCGTCCTGTCGGCCTTTACCTCGCTGTTGTGTATACCGCGCACTACGTGGTAGTAATAGCTCCCGGCCTTGCCAAAATGCTGACCTAAGTAGTCTTCTGTTTTAGTTTTTAAATCTTTGCCGGTAAAAATACCCAATTGGTACATCTTTTCGGTAGTTACCTTGCCCACGCCATAAAACTTGCTAATCGGCAGGTCTTCTAAAAATTCCAGCACCTCATCAGGGTTTACTGTTTTCTGTCCGTTTGGCTTGTTGTAATCGCTTGCCACCTTGGCAATAAACTTATTGATGGAGATGCCTGCCGAAGCCGTTAGCCCGGTTTCCTCCAGTATACGCTGGCGTATTTCCTTTGCAACCAGTGTGGCGCTGGGGTTGCCTTTTTTGTTTACCGTAACGTCAAGATAAGCCTCATCCAGCGACAGCGGCTCAACCTTATCGGTAAACTCGTAAAATATGCTGCGTATTTTTTTAGAAATCTCGGTGTACCGCTCAAACCGTGGCTTTACAAACACCAGGTGTGGGCATTTTTTTCTGGCTAAAACCCCGCTCATAGCACTGCGCACGCCAAATTTGCGCGCCTCATAGCTG
>JAZKDS010000383.1:0-215 GCA_040387455.1 Bacteroidota bacterium | reverse complement strand
AGGGTTATCCAGCTGCTCTACAGAGGCGTAGAATGCATCCATATCTACATGGATTATTTTGCGCTGCGGGGTTTGCGGGGTTTCCATACTGCAAAATTACGGCAAAAACAAAGCCACGAATTACATTAATCTTCTAATTGTTAGAAAATTTGCATAATTCATGGCTTTTGTCACGTTCAGGAGTTGCGAGGCACAAAGCAATATCATAAAGAAGC
>JAZKDS010000382.1:336-3487 GCA_040387455.1 Bacteroidota bacterium | reverse complement strand
ATACTATACCGGCTTTTTGTGCGGCTGTAAGTTTATCAGCTTTAAGCTTTACCTTGGCATCGCTGGAAAAATGCGTGAATTTATATGCATGAAAAATTGCTATTATATTCATGATGATGAACACAATAGCGAGTATTTTAAAGAGACGTTTTAAAATATTTTTTTGTTTCAATTTCATAGTATAGCATTACCTTACAAGTTTACTAAATAATACCTTACAATCTTAATTTTAACTTTAACAAAAAATGTTACAGTTAGGGTTGTTGCTTGGCCTATGTAGTAATTTTATAGTTATGGAAACAAGCAGGAGAAAAGGGTTTATTTTTAAAACCTATGAAGCACCCAATATATCGCCGTTTGATAAGCTGTTTGAGATTTTTACCGAACTTATAACACACACGTCGGGCGATTTTGACGAAGCCATAGACTGGCTGCGCCAACTGGATAAAGAGTATGAACTTACTACGCCGGAATATACCATTGACGATTTTATTGAAGACCTTAAAAAGAAGGGCTACATCCGCGATGAAGTAAAACCAGATGGGTCGGGCAACGGGCTTTCGCTTAGCTCAAAAATGGAGCAGAACATCCGTCAGCAGGCACTGAAGCAAATTTTTGGCAACCTTAAAAAGAGTGGCAGTGGTAACCACAAAACCAAGCATAGCGGTAGCGGTGATGAGCATACGGGGGAATTTCGCGAATACCGTTTTGGCGATGGCCTGGAGCGTATATCGCTTACCGAAAGCTTAAAGAATGCTCAGATTAATAATGGGGTAGATGCCTTTAGCCTTACCGAGAACGACTTAGTGGTAGAAGATAGCCAGTTTAAGGCACAGATGAGTACCGTGCTGATGATTGATATTAGCCACAGTATGATACTCTATGGTGAAGACCGCATTACACCGGCCAAGAAAGTAGCCATGGCGCTGGCTGAACTGATTACCACACGCTACCCTAAAGACACATTGGATATACTGGTCTTTGGTAATGATGCCTGGCCTATTGCTATTAAAGATTTGCCATATCTTCAGGTAGGGCCATATCATACAAATACGGTGGCAGGATTACAACTGGCTATGGATTTGCTGCGCCGCAAGCGCAATACCAACAAGCAGATTTTTATGATTACCGATGGCAAGCCCAGCTGCATCCGCGAAAGCGATGGCAGTTATTATATGAACAGTAATGGCCTTGACGAGTATATTGTAGAAAAATGCTACAACATGGCAGCGCAGGCACGCAAGCTGCACATACCCATAACCACGTTTATGATTGCACAGGACCCGTACCTGCAGCGCTTTGTAAACCAGTTTACGGAGGCTAATCAGGGCAAAGCTTTTTATACCGGGCTTAAAGGCCTTGGCGAAATGATTTTTGAGGATTATGAAACGAACAGGAAGAAGAGGGTGAAATAGATTGTTAGAATTTTAGATAGCTTGATTGTTAGATAGAAGATAATAGATGAAAGACATTATGACTTTCGACTTTAAAAACTTTAAGACCAAAAAATGAAGATACAAGAGATAAAAACATTAGGTGCATTAAAAAAATCAGGTTATACACCTAAGGGTATTAAGGATGAACTAAGGGGGAACCTTCGTGCAAAAATAGCCAAAGGCCAAAACGTTTTTGAGGGCGTTTGGGGTTTTGAAAATACGGTAATTCCGGAACTTGAGCGTGCTATATTAAGCCGCCACAACATTAACCTTTTAGGACTTAGGGGCCAGGCAAAAACACGCCTTGCACGCCTTATGGTTAATTTGCTGGATGAATACATTCCGTTTGTGGCCGGCAGCGAGATAAACGATGACCCGTTTAACCCAATGTCGCGCTTTGCAAAAGAACTTATTGCCGAAAAAGGTGATGATACACCCATAAGCTGGCTGCACCGCAGTGAGCGCTTTTATGAAAAGCTGGCTACACCCGATGTTACCGTGGCCGACCTGATAGGCGATATAGACCCTATTAAGGCTGCTAACCTAAAACTATCATATGCCGATGACCGCGTAATACATTTTGGTATGATTCCGCGTGCTAACCGTTGTATTTTTGTAATAAACGAGTTGCCCGATTTACAGGCTCGCATACAGGTAGCATTATTTAATATTTTGCAGGAAGGCGATATACAAATACGTGGCTTTAAGGTGCGCATGCCGCTCGACCTTCAGTTTGTATTTACTGCAAACCCTGAAGATTATACCAACCGTGGCAGCATTGTAACGCCTTTAAAAGACAGGATAGGCAGCCAGATACTTACGCATTATCCAGAAACTATTGAGATAGCCCGCACCATTACTGAACAGGAAGCCAATACCGATGGCAGGGGCGAGGATATTTATGTACCATCTTTAGCTAAAGACCTGCTGGAGCAAATAGGTTTTGAAGCCCGCGAAAGCGAATACATTGATTACAAAAGTGGTGTAAGTGCCCGTATGAGCATTACCGCATTTGAAAACCTATTAAGTACCGCCGAACGCCGAGCACTGAAAGCAGGGCAGGAAAAGACCAGCGTGCGCCTGAGCGATTTTATGGGTATTATCCCGGCAATAACGGGTAAAGTGGAGTTGGTATATGAAGGGGAGCAGGAAGGAGCCGCTGCGGTTGCAGAGATACTATTGGGCAGTGCTGTAAAAACACTGTTTAGTGAATATTTTCCTAAGATTGAAAAACTTCAGAAAAATAAGGATAAAGATGAGTACCAAGAAATTGTAGACTGGTTTTTTAACGAAAGCGGCTTGGAGCTTACCGATGATGCCACGGATAGGGAATACCAAAAACAACTGGACAGTATTATTCCGTTAAAGCAACTGATACAAAAGTATCAGCCTAATACCTCAAAAGAAGACCAGCTCTTTATGAAAGAGTTTATTTTATGGGGATTATCTGAATATAAAAAATTAAGTAAAGACCGCTTTAGCGAGGGCTACCAGTTTAAAGATCCTTTCGGAAGTTATATTAGTAAGCTGTAATTTTATTCTTACATTACGACTACCTGTTGATTTGTTGTTAAAATAAAGTTAAAAATATTTTTTATCTGCCCAGAATTTCGCTATATTTGCTTGTTGATTTTTTGGGGGCATTAAATCATGACTTATCCTTCCTGATTCATTTCGGGAAGGATTTTTTCTTTTATATACATTTCTGCAAAAAA
>JAZKDS010000382.1:0-299 GCA_040387455.1 Bacteroidota bacterium | reverse complement strand
TTATGGAGCTTATTTTGTAATTGCTTGTAATATAGTTTGTTAAAAATATGCATTTAAAAACCGCAATACAGCAGCCTGACGCTTGTGTATAATTGCAGTGGTGTTGTTAAGTGCTATCAGACCTGATTATATTTTTACTGTTAAGATTCTAATGATGTAAACATTTAAAAAGGATATCCGATAGCAAGGTTAAATACAAGGTTTTCTTTGCGCCAGCTTTTACTGCCAAAATCAATATCATCTATAACCCAGCGTTCGCCTTCAGGCAGCCACGGCTTGCGCAGCGGGAAAGCCAAGTC